>WBUH01000006.1 GCA_008933805.1 Bacteroidota bacterium | reverse complement strand
ACAAACAATTCGTAAAATGCTTCTACCAAAAGGTTTGACGCTTTCCCGCGCTGCATTTTCCAATGTTTTTCATAACAGGTTGTATGCGGGCAGTATTGTGATTAAAGCGGACAAGGCAGAAGCGGAAGTAATGGTCAAAGGGGTACATGAAGGTTTGGTGTCAGAAGAGTTGTTTGATAAGGTTCAATCTGTAGCTAAGGGAGAAAAGGAAAGCCATGGTAAACCGAAAACCGCAAAAGAGGAATTGCCATTGCGCGGGTTTTTGGAATGCCCCATATGCGGAGGTAATTTGACGGGGAGTGCTTCCCGCTCTCGAAACGGTGTAAAGCACTTTTATTATCACTGTCAAAAGGGATGCCCTACTCGCTTTAGGTCGGATGCTGCCAATGATGCGTTTGATGAGTGGCTTGCAACGGTGAGCCTTAAACCGGAACATACAGAAAACTATATACAATTGTTTGAGTCGATGTTTATGAAAGATGATGAAGCCAGAAAGAAGGAGTTAGAGCGTATAAAAAGTGAAATCGCAAAAACCGAAGACTCTTTGGTAAAGCTTGGTCGGTTGTATGTTGAAGGCAAAGTGGATGATACCGATTATGAAAACCTCAAGTCTTCGTATAAGGACGAGATCGCCAAGTTGAGGTTGGAGAAAGAAGAGCATGATATTGACGTTTCTGAAACGATTAAAGGTATGGAGTTTGCGTTTTCTGTATTGAGCAACCTGCAAAATTTATGGAGAGAACTTGACCTTGAAGGTAAGCGAATATTGATTGGTTCGATAGTTAACGGAAAGCTGATTTTTGATGGTTCTGAGTATCGAACCAAGCCCGAAGGCTTATTTATAAAAGAAATGGCTGCCATTGCTGACAGCCATTCTTGTTCAGTAGCCCGTACGAGAATCGAACTCGTCTCTCATCCGTGAAAGGGATGCGTCCTAACCGATAGACTAACGGGCCGTCTCGGTAAAAAGGAGTGCAAAGATAGCTATTTGTAAATACAATGCAACAGTTTTGGTTAAAATTTTTTGTTTGGCCGTTTATACGACACAAAAACAACACGCACAGGGGTTTGTATTTCAGTTACTTTAATCCTAATTTTGCGCCACCAAAAACGCCTTGTTGTTTTTAAAGTGCTTGTTTGCCGGGCGCGGCGTTTGCCAAAGCAAGCCATCATAACATAATTTTCTTCAGTAAATGAAAGTAGGAATTAACGGCTTTGGCCGCATTGGTCGCCTTGTATTCAGGGCTGCCATTAACAACCCAAAAGTTGAAATTGTAGGCATTAACGACCTTATTGAGGTAGATTACATGGCCTATATGCTTAAGTACGATAGTACCCATGGCATTTTTAACGGTGATGTGAAGGTAGAGAACGGTATGTTGGTAGTAAATGGAAAAACTATCCGCGTAACTGCTGAGAAAGACCCTGCCAACCTTAAGTGGAATGAAATTGGTGCTGAGTATGTGGTTGAAAGTACCGGTTTGTTCCTAACTAAAGAAACTGCTGCCAAACACATTGAAGCCGGTGCTAAACGTGTTATCATGTCAGCTCCTGCTAAAGACGATACCCCTACTTTTGTAATGGGCGTAAACAACACCCAATACACTGCTGATATGAGCATCGTATCAAACGCATCATGTACTACTAACTGTTTGGCTCCTGTAGCTAAAGTGTTGCATGATAACTACGGTATTTTGGAAGGTTTGATGACTACTGTACACGCAGTAACTGCCACCCAAAAAACTGTTGATAGCCCTTCTGCCAAAGATTGGCGCGGTGGCCGTGGTGCATACCAAAACATTATTCCTTCATCTACCGGCGCTGCTAAAGCAGTAGGTTTGGTTATCCCTTCACTTAAAGGTAAACTAACAGGCATGTCGTTCCGTGTTCCGGTTCCTAACGTATCTGTTGTTGATTTGACCTGCCGTTTGGAAAAAGCAACTTCATACGAAGAAATTAAAGCTACTATGAAGCGTGCCAGCGAAAACGAATTGAAAGGTATTTTGGGTTACACTGAAGACGCAGTAGTATCTAGCGACTTTATGGGTGATTCTCGTACTTCTATTTTTGATGCTGATGCAGGTATTATGTTGAGCCCTAACTTTGTTAAAGTAGTATCGTGGTACGATAACGAGTGGGGTTATAGCAACAAACTTGTTGATTTGATGGTACACATGGATACTGTTAAGTAATCCGTTACCCTTTATAATTTTATTGAGAAGGCTGCCCTTGGGCGGCCTTCTTGCTTTTATTCATCTTGCAATCGTAACCAGCCCAGTAAATCATCGCGGTCTATCGTCCACTTGCCGTCTTTCTCCTCCACCGTATAAGTTTCGCGCGAGGGAGCTGTAGGGCCCGGATTTTGCTGTATTAACTCTATCTCTTTGTCACTTACTTTTGAAACAATGGCAACGTGCCCATACGGGTTAAAGTCATGCGAGTTAAACACCAGTAAATCGTTTTCTTTGGGTGCTGCCTTACTACCATTTTTATATTGAATGAGATTACGCTTTTTGTTTAGCGTTCCGTCAGCAAGTGCCGTATCAAAAAAGTCCTTTGCGTGGCCGTATGAGTCGGGCATTTTATGGTTCAGATAATCGTAATAATACCGTTTCACAAACTCTACACATTGCCAGCGCAACCCGTAGTTATATCCGTCAGTAGCCAAATGCCGTTTGCCTGTATTGGCCACCGCCCCGTTGTAATATACCGGCACCCCGTTAAGGCTGTCAACAACGTCTCCTACTTCGTGTTCGGTGAGCATTTTGCCCGCCAAGGTTTGCGCCGTAGGGCTTTTGCATAGCAGCACCGCCCCAAAAGAAACCGTAAATAATGCAATGAGTAATATACCCGTTAGTTTTTTCACTGTTATTGCTAACGAATAAAACCCGCCTGTTTATTGTGCCGTTTAGTTAAAAGAAAGAGGATTGATTTCTTGAAATCTGCCGTTGGCTTTAAGAAAGCCGCCGGGGGTAATGCCTTCGCTTTTGCGAAACATTCTTACAAAATAATTAGGGTCTGAAAAACCTGCCGCATAGCCCGCCTCCTTTACACTTAAACGCTCTTGCACCATTAGCTGCTTTGATAGTTGAAGTCGCTCGCGGATTATCAGTTGATTAGGGGCAATGCCAAACTCGTGAGTAAACGCCCTGTAGAACGCCGATTTACTCATACAGGCCAGTTTGCATAATTCTTCCACCTTAATACTTGATGTTATGTGCGTACGTATATAATCAAGAACCAGCTTAAACGGGTTCTCCCCTGTGGCATTCTCAAGTCTGTTAAGGTTTTGCAACCTCAACACACATAAAATAAGGTCTTTTAGCAGCAAGTCGGCATGAATATCTTTAAACGGGTCGGTGCTTGTAAACGTACGTACAATCTGCTCATTCAAAAACGCCATTTCCCTGTTATTATCCAGCAAAGCGGGGGAGTTTTCAAACTTCCAGTCGGCTGTTACCTCTTGCCGCATCGAGTATTCGTTTATGTATGCCACTTGCTTGTTCAGGTAATCATTATCAATTACCACTGCCGTGCATTGTGTGGGCGATGTCAGACTGGCTTCTGGAAAATCGATGGTTAGTTTAGCATTACAAGGTGCTATTACTGTATTGCCTGGTAAATAGTCCCTGCGCGGTGCTTCGCCCAACATTATCTTTTTCTTTCCCCGCAACATCGATGTGATGGTAAACCCTTCAAAACTTAAGTTGTAGTTATGGGTTTCCTCATTGGTTTCATAAATATTAAGCTGACAACGGTTAAGGTTAAACGCGCTTTTATGTTCTACCAATGATTGGAGCTTGTGGTGTGGCGTGAGATGATATGTTCGGGGACTGAACATGACTTTGTAGTATCGTAGTAACGAAGTTAACGAATACGCGGCTCAATATATTTTTGTTTTTAACATTTGGGAAGAATGTGCTATTGATTGGGAAAATTGTGCCGCTAGGGTTTCGTAAAAGAAAAGAAGCTTTGTGTTTACTAATAAATACCAATAGTATGAACCCAAAACAAACCGCATTAGTTTTAATAGAATTTCAAAATGATTTTACCTCGCCCGGAGGTGTCTTTCACGAAGCTGTTAGAGGGGTAATGGAAAGCAACAATATGCTGAACAATACCCTTGAAACCGTTGCCGCTGCTCGCAAAGCGGGTGCACACATTATTTATGTACCCATTTCTTTTACCGAAGACTACCACGAATTAACTGCTACTCCTTACGGTATTTTGAAGGGTGTGGTTGACAATGGTGCGTTTAAGAAAAACAACTGGGGCTCAGAAATTATAGATGTACTAAAACCCCACGCAGAGGATGTGGTGATAGAAGGTAAACGCGGATTGTGCAGCTTTGCCAGCACCAACCTCGATTTTATTTTGCGCAGCATGGGCATTAATACGGTTGCCTTGGCCGGGTTTCTTACCAACTGTTGTGTAGAGTCGACCATGCGTACTGCGTACGAAAAAGGTTTTAATGTGGTAACCCTAACCGATTGTTGCGCCACACTTAGTATTGAGGAACACAACAATGCCCTTACTAAGGATTTCCCCATGTTTAGCCAGCCCATGCCCCACAACGAGTTCATTGCTATACTAAACAACCAGGGAGCGTTGGTAATGGAAGGCAAGGGCTACGAATAAGGTGTTCATTTTTAAAAGTTGAGTTATTAATAGTTAATTTTACGGGCACAGAACTGTTGCTGCAAGCAGCAGGCTGTGCTCTTTTTTGTTGTAGAAAGATGATTACTCCCGATATACTTACTCAATTACAGGCCGTTTTAGGTAACGCCAACGTTTTTACTGATGCCGAAACCCTGCACGAATACGGTAGCGATGAAACCGAAAACTTAAGCTTCCCGCCTTCGGTGTTGGTGAAACCTGCTACTACGCAAGAAGTGGCTGGCGTACTAAAAATAGCCTTTGAAAATGCTATACCCGTTACCCCCATAGGTGCAAGAACGGGGCTTAGCGGTGGCGCATTAAGCGTGCACAAAGGCATTGGATTATCGGTGGAGCGAATGAACCGTATTATTGAGATTGATGAGAAAAACCTGCAACTAACCGTGCAGCCGGGGGTAATTACTGAAGTATTGCAACAAGCGGTGATTGAAAAGGGAATGTATTATCCCCCCGACCCCAGCAGCAAAGGCTCGTGTTTTATAGGTGGTAATATTGCTGAAAACTCAGGCGGGCCGCACGCACTTAAATACGGAGTTACCAAAGATTATGTGCTGAACCTTGAGGTAGTATTACCCAATGGAGAGGTAATACAAACGGGTGCAAATACGCTAAAAAACTCAACGGGGTATAACCTTACCCAATTAATGGTGGGCAGCGAGGGTACGTTGGGGATTATTACCCAAGCCGTGCTAAAGCTTATCCCCTACCCTGATAAAAACATTTTAATGTTGGTGCCGTTTTTCTCGGCCACCAAAGCCTGCGAAGCAGTTTCGGCCATATTCCGCGCGGGTATAATGCCATCGGCTATTGAGTTTATGGAACGCGACGCGATTGATTGGGTAATGAAGTTTGTAGATGGCCTAACCGTGCCCGTGAAGGATGAAGTACAAGCCCACTTACTGATAGAGGTGGACGGTAACGATATGGACGAGTTGTTTAAACAAGCGGAACGGATAAATGAAGTACTGCTGAATTATGAATGCGACGAGATTTTATTTGCCGATACTGCCGACCAAAAAGAGGCACTTTGGAAGATGCGCCGCAGGGTTGCCGAAGCGGTAAAATCTCACTCGGTATATAAGGAAGAGGATACGGTAGTGCCCCGCTACGAGTTGCCCCGCTTGCTGGAAGGAGTAAAGGCCATCGGCAAGAAATATAACTTCAAAAGCGTGTGTTACGGCCATGCAGGAGACGGAAACCTGCACGTGAATATTATAAAGGGCGACATGAGCGACGAAGATTGGAATACGAAATTACCCATCGGTATTCGAGAGATTTTTGAGCTTACGGTGAGCCTTAAGGGAACTCTTTCGGGCGAACACGGCATCGGGTGGGTACAGAAGAATTATATGGACATCGCTTTCTCCTCAACCGAGCTTATGCTAATGAGGGGCATCAAACAGCTTTTTGACCCTAAAAACATTTTAAACCCGGGCAAGATATTTCCGGACAGCCTTTCGACAGGCTCAAGGTGAACCTTTCGGAAAACTCAATGTGAGCCTTCGATAAGCTGGTGAAGAAACTACTTTCCCGATGCTCCTTCAAAATAAGTAATTTTGTGCTATGGCGTTTTCTGAAAAACAAAGCATGGTAAAATGGTGGTGGATGTTACTACCCGTTTTCATTCCTGTAATTGTTATTTTGGGTACTTTGGGCAACGAAACCGACCCGGTAGAAAAAGCCGAACTGGTGCAGGCTTTGCCTATAGTTATTGCCCTTGAAGGGCTTGTAGCGGTTTTACTTTTTGCGTTACGGCTTACTTATAGTATTGATAACAAAGGTATAACAGTAACCTATTTTCCTTTTATCCGTCAACGCACTTATCAATGGGGTGATGTGGAGGCGGCCTATGTGCGCAAGTACAATCCCTTGGGCGAATATGGCGGGTGGGGCTTAAAAGGCGGCCTTAAAAGTGGCAAAGCCTATAATGTTTGGGGGAATAAAGGACTTCAGTTAACGTTTAAAAATGGCAAGAAACTTTTGATTGGCACCCAAAAAGCCGCTGAACTATCCGCGTACTTAACTACCCTTAAAACCGATACTCCCTCTTTGCCCATTCAGCCTTCACAGCTATAATCACTCATGATAAAACCTCCGTATTTAAAACCCGGCGATAAGGTTGGCATTGCTGCTACTGCGCGCAAAATAAGTTTATCAGAAATCCAGTATGCGATTAACACATTTACCGAGTGGGGTTTTGAGGTGGTGCTGCCCGAAGGCTTGTACCTTCAAGACCACCAACTTGCCGGTACCGATGCAGAACGTGCAACTGCTTTGCAAAGCTTGTTGGATAACCCTGAAATAAAAGCAGTGTTTTGCGCAAGAGGGGGCTATGGCACTATTCGGATAGTGGATTTGTTGGATTGGACACAGTTTGCAAAACACCCCAAGTGGATTGTAGGTTACAGCGATATTACCGTTTTGCACGGGCATATTAACCAAACACTGGGAATAGCCTCGTTGCACGCAACCATGGCGTTTAACATTACTCCCGAGGAAGAACGGCAGGCCGCCATTGCCTCGCTAAAGGAGGCACTAACGGGTAATCCGGTGGTTCATACATTGAATTCACACCCAATGAATAAAGAAGGCAACGCAAGCAGTGTGGTAGTGGGCGGCAATTTATCGGTATTGTATAGTATGATGGGGTCGGTATCGTTTCCTGATACTGACGGAAAAATTCTTTTTTTAGAAGACCTTGACGAATACCTGTACCACATTGACCGTATGATGATGGGATTGAAGCGTGCAGGCAAACTAACCCGTCTTGCCGCTTTGGTTGTGGGCGGTATGACGGATATGCGCGATAACGCCGTGCCTTTTGGTAAAACTGCCGAGCAGATTATTTACGACGCAGTAAAAGAATACAATTACCCGCTTTACTTTGGGCTTCAGGCCGGACACATTGCCAACAACCTTGCCCTGCCTATGGGGGTATCAGGCACCATTACAGGTAATACGCTTACGTTTGGCTAAAAAATGTGCGGGAGAAAGCACCCAAAACGCAAAAACACACGTTATACACGGATATAGTAAATGCTGCCCGATAATTGATAAATTCGCAACCGAATTATGCTGACAGTTTTTGTTAAAGAAATCCGCAGTTTCCTTAGCTCGCTCATTGCCTACATTACCATAGGCGTGTTTTTGCTGGCCATAGGACTGTTTATGTGGGTGTTTAAAGATACCAACGTACTGGATGGCGGCTATGCCAATATTGATACCCTGTTTTTTATGGGGCCTTGGGTATTTATCTTTCTTATCTCTGCCATCACCATGCGCAGCTTTTCAGAAGAAAAGAAGGTAGGAACTATTGAAACCCTAACCACCTCGCCCGTTAGCGATATGTCGGTAATTATGGGCAAATACCTTGCGGGTGTCGTACTGGTATTGTTTTCATTACTGCCCACGCTTTTGTATTACTATACCATCCACCAACTGGGCTACCCCAAAGGCAATATTGATACCGGTGCTATGTGGGGGTCTTACCTTGGTTTGCTGATGCTGGGCAGTGCCTTCGTGTCTATCGGGGTGTTTGCTTCGGCCATTACCGATAACCAGATAGTTTCGTTTGTTATCTCTATTTTCTTGTGCTTCTTTTTTTACATCGCTTTTGAATACATCGGCCAGTTGGATGCCTTGCGCAACGTAAGTCATATCATCCAGTGGGTAGGCATTTCCAGTCATTACGAGAGCATCAGCCGCGGAGTGTTAGATACCCGTGATGCTGCATATTTTATCAGTTTAATCACCTTGTTTTTATTACTCACCAAAGCCGTTTTTGGCAGCCGCAAGTGGTAGGTTTTCATACTAAAACGACTTTTACTTGATGAAAGAACAAAACATAGCCGCCACCACCAAAAAACGCAAACGCAGCCTAAAATACCAAGCCATGCTTGAGCTGGGTATAGCCCTTGCCTTGTTGGTGGTGCTTAATATTATTGCCTCACGCGTTTATACCCGTATAGATTTTACCAAAGAAAAACGCTACACACTGAGCAAAGCCAGTAAAGAACTGGCAAATCAACTGGAAGACGTGCTGTACGTGAAAGTGCACCTTGACGGAGAGTTGAACCCCGACTTTAAACGCCTTCGCACCGCTACCAAAGAGATGTTGGATGAGTTTAGAGTGGCTTCGGGCGGTAAGATTGAATACGAGTTTGCCGACCCATTGGCCGGAAAAACAGGCAAAGAAAAGGCCGAAATTATTGCCCAACTGCAAGAAAGCGGCCTGCAACCCACCGAAATATTTGACAACACAGGCGACCAAAACACCCGCCGTGTAATTGTACCCGGGGCTACGTTTTACTATAAAACCACCCAATACTATACCCTTAACCTGCTTAAGCAGCAATTTGGCCAACAGGCACAAGTGGTTCTTAATAAATCTATCGAGGCACTTGAGTATGAAATAGCCTCTACCATGCGCAAGGTGGTGGCAGGCAAGCGCAAACGCATTGCCTTTTTAGAAGGCCACGGCGAGTTGAGTGCCAACGAAGTGGGCGACCTTGCTACTGAATTGAGCAACCAATACGCGTTGGAACGCTTTAATATGCTGATGGATTCATCGAACACGGCATTTATACAGCAGTTTGCGGGCGGTTTGGATAAGGTTTCTAATGAGGAAGAGGCGGTTAGCTGGTTGTTAGACACCCTGCAACGCAGGCTAAACAGCTATGATATGCTGGTGATTGCCAAGCCTACGCTGGCTTTTAGTAATCAGGAGAAATACCACATTGACCAATACTTGATGAACGGCGGTAAGATTATTTGGCTGATTGACCCGCTAATTGCCAGTTTGGACAGTATTGACAAGTATAAAAACATAATGACGGCGGACTACTCGCTAAACCTAAACGATATGCTGTTTAGCTACGGTGCCCGCGTGAACCCTGATTTGATACAGGATGCCGAGTGCAACCAGCTAATGTTGAGCGGCAAACTATACCCGTGGGTGTATAACCCTATTGTGGTGGCCAAAAGCAAGCACCCCATTGTAAACAACCTAAACCCCATGCTGATGCAGTTTGCCAGCAGCGTAGATACAGTGGGCAAAAACGGTTTGGCCAAAAAGGTATTGCTTACCTCGTCGCTGTATTCAAGGCCGGTAAACAACCCTGTGGAACTTAGCTTTGATGTAGTAGCCCGTCCGCCCGCCCCGCAGTTGCTCAACAAACCCGAGCGTCCGTTGGCGGTATTGTTAGAGGGTAATTTCTCTTCGTTCCTTAAAGGGCAACGTCGCGCTACTGCCGACCCTAACATGAAGTACAAAGAGCAAAGTCCTGCCACATCAATGGTGGTAATCGGTGACGGCGATTTTATCCGCAATACCATATCGGGCAAGGGCGAGATTTTCCCACTGGGTTTCGACCGTAACACCAAGCGTATGTTCGACAACAAAAAGTTTTTTGTGAACTGCGTAGATTATATGCTGGATGCCAGCGGCTTGATTGAGGTGCGCACCAAAGAGTTTGAAATTCGCCCGCTAAACAAAACCAAAGTGAAAAAAGAGGCTAATACATGGAAAACCGTGAACATGGTTATCCCTGTGGTGGCGGTAATTATCTTTGGTTTGATTAACGGCATCATCCGCCGCCGCAAGTATGTGAGGTAGCGGGGCGTTGCTTCTTGCCTCCGCGTCATTGCGAAAAACTGCTTTTGAGTTTTGAAGCAATCCGTTTGTATCGAGCAACATCACCATCAAGAAGCGCCCAACCTTCCACCCGAATATAAAATTCAGGGCTTTTGAGAATAACGTCCCGAATGGTTTAAAACCATTCGGGACGAGTCCCACAACAACGGCGGGCTTTATGCCCGTCGAAACGAATGCTTACCCACCAAACACCTTCCTTAAACAATAATTTCATCTCATTTCACGGGATTGAAATCCCATACTCTTACAATTACCCTGCTGTAAAGGGCTTAAGTCCTTCACGTTCTCACCAACTGTTCTGCTGCCCAAGGTTGCCTCTTATCCCGTTTTGTTAAAGGGGAATTATCCTCAACCACAATAATCGTTTTCATAAGGGTGGGACACGCGGGACAGTCAATTTTCAATCCCATGCTATTGATTTTCTGTTGTTTATCTGTGAAAAAATTGTCCCGTTGGGGTGGGACAAAACGGGACAATTACTCAGTTACGGTGTTATGCGGTTACGCAGTTATTGTGTTATTTTTGTTACGCACCGCACAAGGGTTTGCGGGGTTTGCCATTACAACAGCTTTCAGGCTTTCAAAGAACCGGTTATCCTGTAATTGGAATTTGATATAATTGTGAGAACCCCTAAACTTGCCAAAGGACTCCTGAGCCTGTCGAAGGGGTCCCGAGCATGCCAAAGGAGCGCGCGGCAGTCATTCCCGTTTAAAATGGGAATCCGTGCAGGGGTCATGAATTTGCTTTCTTAATAAATTTATAAATTTTTTTGGCAAGTTCTTTGGCGGGTTCGCTCATATTCTCCCAAGTCAAATTGTCTTTAGCGGCGAGTGCTAAATCTAATTTATACTTTGTGTTGATTGTTCCGCTTTCAGCTATGAACGCTTTACCCACCACTTTATTACCAAACGTTGTTTCTAAATACCTTGCTAAATATTTCTCTTTATATTCTGAAAACTTGATTTTAGTAAAATCAATATTATGCTTAAAGTATGTATATACTTTAGGCAGCAGCTCGGATAGATTTTGTTCGCTCAACAAATTTTCAATCTCACGTACTGATAAAAGCTCAAATTGAAAATTTTTGTATTGCGCCAACTCTCTCTTCAAATGCCTTTTTTCTTTGCCTTTATCCATATCTGCTACAAGTAAAATCTTATTACTCAAAAACTGTGCTTTTATGGCGGGGGTTTCTTTAATCAACGCAGGTTCTTCAAAAATATAATGCTCAATATTAGTCCCTGCATATTCAAAAAAAGCATAATGTAAGTCCTCTTTATAAACTGTACTTTCTTCAAACTGTTTATAATACGCTTTTAAAAACTCCCGTATATAATACCTGTCTGTTATACCTTCCACCCAAATGGTGCAATTGGCCATAAACACTGAAGAGTTTTTAACCCCCAATAAGTTTAATACATCGGTATCCCCGCTTTTTACATTTTTAATTTCAAAATGCGCTTTATCGCCTTCTAAAATTTTCTTATCAAAAGTGAAGATGGAGGTCTCTTCGCCCATTTCTAAACTTAAATCCAGCAGGTGATTAGAGTGGGTAGTAATAAAGTATTTTAGTTTTTTCGATTTTAAGGGCTCTTTTGTAAGCTGCTCCAAAAATATACGCTGCATACCCGGATGCAGGTTAATTTCAGGCTCTTCAATAAACACCCATGTTTCCGGCTCTGCCACGTATATTGGAAATAGCAATGTTATTAATGATTGTATGCCATCACCTAAATTATGGATGTCCTGTTCTTCTCCTTTAATTGAAACTGTTATGTGTCTCCCAGAGTCCTTTTCGTCTTCCCTGGCAATAATTTCAAACTCTTCTGTATTGAAAAATGTTGTGCCAAGAAATTTTTCAAACTCTTCAAATAATATTCTTTTATCCCTAAAACTATTGCGGTGTTTTCTTATTGTTTCATAGAGCTTTTGTCCGGATGAAACAACAATTTGAGTAGATTTTTTCTCATTAAGAAAATAGTGATTTATAATGCTTGTTTCAAATATGTCCGCTTTTATTTTCGAAAATTCTTCATTCTCATATAAACTATGGGAAGACCTAAGAATAGGGATATATAGTGGGTTTTTAATAGTAGTTCCTATAATAGAGGTAGCTTCAAGTTTTTTGAAAATTATATTAAACTCTTTTATTGGGTTTTTAAAAAAGTTCTTACCAAGAACAGATGGTGTGATTACAAGAGAAGACGTCATTTGTGCCTGATTCAAAAAAAAATCATCATATTTTCTATCATAGATGCCATCTATTAAATCAAGGACTAAACTCACCTCTTGTATGTATTCTGAAAGATCAGTAAACCGGAATTCCGAAAATAATTTTTTAATCTCCTTGACATACTCTGATAAAGAGTTTTTTAAATCATAAATATCAATATTTGATTTGATTATATTTATTAATTTTTTAAACTCTGGGGGTGTTATTGGATTAGCAAAGAAGTTTGGAATGCTATGGGCTTTATTAATTTTGATTCCAAACGAAGACTCTCCAAAAACTGCCTGATTTTTCCTTATTTCTTCTTCAAGTTTATCAAATATATCCTTAACGTTAATTTTTTCACTGGTAATTAAGACATTACTTTTTTTTAAAATTGTCCTCAAAAACCTGCTCTTTCCTGAGTTGTTTACCCCAACAAACAGGTTAATTGTGCTAACGGGGCCAAAGGCTGATAAACGTTCTTCGGCATTTACATCGTAATATTCCGCATCTTTAAGCTCTTCATCAAAGTTATCATTTATCTGTATATACATATTCCTAATTTGACAGTTGTATCAAAAATACTACAAACAAATGAGTGTTGCTCAAACCCAAAAACAAAACAGGAGAAGATGCATCCTTCGTCAGCAGGATAGGTTAGCAAGAACGAGCGTACTATTGTTTAAAGAAGGTGTTTTTGTGTAAGCATTCGTGTCGACGGGCATAAAGCCCGCCGCTATTGTCGGGGTTCGTCCCGAATGGTTTAAAACCATTCGGGACGTTATTCTCAAAAGACCTGAATTTTATATTCAGGTTACCTTCGCCGACTATGGCACAAACGTTATGAACGCCGAGGGCGAGCAGATGATTAAACTCCTCCTTCTACATCATCCTCTGAGAGGAGGGCATTGGGAAATAATCCTTTTCAAACATTTCATCAAATACAAAACACCCATACAACGTTCAATATCCCCCGCAGGCGGGGGCAGGGGGTGGAAAATAGCTCACAGAAATACGTTCAGGATTTCTTCCGCATCAAAAAATACAAGGCAAGGGGGCAGGCCCAGTTTCCGGCGCGCTCTATAAACTCCAACCAATTTTCACCCGATACGGGGCGGATAAGGGCGGTTAAAAACGCCCAGCAGGCGGCCAGTAACAACACTTGTTTCACAGGTTTTATAAGGGTGATAGCGGCTATCAGCAAGTCCATCATGCCGATGCAGCGCATGGCAAGGGTATCGTAAGGTGCGTTGATGCCCACGGTATGTAAATAGGCAAACCACTGCGGACGAAGGTTGAACACATACCACCCGTGCCCTGCAAAGATGCCGAACACCCCTATGCGCAATACCCATTGCACGATGCTTTGCATAGGCATGGGCTTAGGGCTTACGCAGGATAAACGATTCTATTTCTTCCAACGTATCGGGGTTCACCACCTCTACTTCAATGCTTTTGCCTTCAACGTGAAAATACACCACAGCGTTTTGAGTAGTAAAACCATCGGTAAACTTTGTCCACGGGGTTTGCTCTTGGGCATAGTAAGGCGCACCTGCCGCTCCGTTGTTAATCTGCATAATGGTGCGGGTAAGCTGCTGGCGGGGCATTGTCCAGTCTTCGGGGTAAATGGGCGTATTAGGGCCAATTTCAGTGGTGCAGTAATTATGTTCGTCGCCCGTTAACACGGCCGCCACTTTGGTACTCTTGTTCACAATAATGTGCAACAGTTGGTCGCGACGTTGGATAATCCCTTTGTCAAGCGCCTGCCCGCGCACATAAGGACGGAACTGGTTGTTGCCGCTGTACCACATATCGTCCTTCACATGGCCGCCATTGGGAAACATGGGCGTGTGCAAGGTTAGAAACACGTGGTCAATGTTTTTATCTTCTTCCAGCAATTTTATGGTGCTGTCCAGCCATTCCAACTGTTTATCCATAATATACCCGTGTATGTTCCCGCCGCTCACGCTCACAAAATCGGTGTTGGGGGCATACCAGTAGTTGCTGTTTAGTACCACCACGCCCACATTGTCATAAGTGTAGTAAAATACATTCTCGTTGTACGGGGGGAAATCCTGCGCCTTGGGGTCGGGGTCGTAGCTTGTGCCGTCTTCGCTGGCAGGCCCGTTTTTAGGGTTTACAAAATTATCGGCAAACACAGCCTCGGCACTTTCAGTAGCGTAGGGAAATTTATCAATCTCAAGGGTTTTGCCGCCCTCTTCGGTAAAGTAGGCCGATAACGCCTCGTGGTTACCCATGCTGATATACACCGGAAAATAATGCGCAAACGGTTCAATGGCTCGTTTCCAGTTGGCATATTGCAGGTTTATTTCGCCTTTATCCGCCAAATAACCGTCTATTAAGTCGCCTGAGAACTGGGCGAAGGCAATGCCTTTGTGGTTGTTCAGTGCCATCATTTTTTTCATGATGTAATAGTTGGCACCATACACGTTACGCTCACCGCCGCCGTTTCCGTTGCGTGAATCGCTGGCATACGAAAAGGTAAAAAACTGACGGCTGCCCGGTTTGGGAGCTGTAGTAAACGAATAGGTTTGTTGGTGAGTACCCGTGCTTACGGTATAGCTGTAAGTAGAATCTGGTTGCAGGCCTTTTATCTCTACTTCGTGGTGATGGGTGGCCTTGCTGTCGGTAAACACCTTACCGCCCACACTTAGGGTAGCTTTTACGGCCTCGTTGGTTTCAAACGATATGGTAACCCCGTTGTGGGTAAGCAGGTTCACAAACGGGCCTTCGATGATGGTAGGGGCTACTTTAAACGGGCCTTTGCCTGTAAACCCTACGATACCGTCGTATAAAATCTCGCCTTTTTCGTTAAGTACGCGATACCCGATGGTACCTGCTCCGCTCTTCTCCCACCCCACCATGTCGTACTTGCCTTTTAGTTTATCGGCAATGTTTATAAATGCACTGCCGTTGGTAATGGGGGCAGCTTCTTTAAAATATACGGGTTGCGGGTGTTTACTGTCGCCGTAGGGAATCAGTCCGTAATATAGCAATCCTTTAAAGTTGTTATCGCCAAAGTAAAACGCAATGCCCTTGGTATCGCCTTTGGGGTTGCCTTTTAGCTGGGCAAGGGTATAAGTAGGCTTTGGGTCTTGCAAATAGTAGCGGCGACTACTGTCTTTAATATACAACCGGCCTTTATCGTCGGCCAATATATTGCCGTGTACACGAGGCACATAGCCCTGCGCAAACGCAGCGGCACTAACTAATAACAGAGATGCTGAAAGGAAAAGAGCTTTTTTCATACGGAAAGCAAAAATAAGAATTATGGGTATCGGGTGGGTGGCTTACCACGATTATTTGGGGTAAAGATTAATCAGGTTCTTCTTTGCCACAAAGACATAAAGTCGCTAAAAACAAATGCTTCGTGTCTTCGTGCCTTTGCGGCAACGTTAACATTTTGATACACGGGTTGCTATTCCTGCCAATATACCCGTTTCACGCGGGGGCCTATATCGGTAAGTACTTCGTAAGGTATGGTGTTGAGGCGTTGGGCAAACTCAATAATTTCTGCATTGGTTTCAAACAGCACGGCTTCGTCGCCCTCGTGGCAATTAATTTTAGAAACATCCAGCATACACATATCCATGCACACATTGCCTACAATGGGTGCCCACTGGCCGTTAATTTTCATGCGTCCTTTGCCGTTGCTCAGTTCGCGGCGCAAACCGTCGGCATAGCCAATGGCTACTACGGCAATCCTGCGGGCTTCGTGTTGCATACCGTTGCGGGCATACCCCACCGATTCATCCATCCCGATTTCCCGCACCTGTGAAATGGTGGTGCGTAACCTAAATGCCGTTTGCAGTTTGCTTTGGTAGTTGGTCGTAGCATCAATGCCGTATAAGCCAATGCCCAGTCGCACCATGTCCATGTGGGCTTCGGGAAAACGGGCAATGCCCGCCGAGTTGCAAATATGGAACAGGGTTTCTGGGGGCAAGTGGGGTTGCAAACGGGTTTTTATGGCCGTAAAGCGGCGAATCTGTTCGTTGGTAAACGCATCGTGTTGCGGTTCATCTGCAGCGGCAAGGTGACTAAATACGGACGCTACTTTTATTTCGGGACGATTTTTCAGTATCTCCAGCAAGGTGTCAATGTCGCCTTCTTCAAAACCCAAGCGGTGCATTCCGGTATCAAACTCAAGGTGGATGCTGGCTTCGGCTTGTGCGCTTTCGTCAAACGCGCGTAAAAACTCATCCAATATGCTGAAATTGAAAATCTCAGGCTCAAGGTAATACTCCAACATTTCAGCAAACTGTCCGCTGCCGGGGTTCATTACCATAATGGGCAACGATATGCCCTTTTTGCGCAACTCTATCCCTTCGTCGGCGTAGGCAACTGCAAAATAATCAGCCCCGTGAAACTGCAATACGTTGGCGGTTTCGTAGCTGCCGCTGCCGTATGAATACGCCTTTACCATGGCCATTATTTTGGTATCAGGCTTTAACAAGCTACGGAAAAAAGCAAGGTTGTAGGATAGCGCGGTGAGGTTGATTTCTAATACGGTTTCGTGGGTTTTTTCTTCCAGTCGTTGTATAATTTTCTCAAAACGGAAGCTGCGCGAACCTTTTACTAATATAGTAGCATCGGTTAATGAGCTAAAGTTAAACTGACCCAAAAACTCTTTGGTATTGTCGTAAAACTCAGCCGTGGCAGAAAACAAATGCCGTTGTGCTGAAATTTCACCTCCTATCCCGATAAACTGTCCGCGGGTTTTTTCGTTTACCAATGCCGCCACTTTGGTGTAAAGAGCAGTGTTGCTTAAGCCCGTTTGGTTAATGTCTGAAAGGATTACAACCGTTTTTTCGTGCTGCTTTTGCGACTTTAAAAAATCAAGGGCAATGCCCAGCGAGTTAAGGTCGGCGTTGTAGGCATCGTTTATCACGTCGCAATTCCGCAGGCCTTTTTTCAGTTGCAGGCGCATCTCAACGGGAGCAAGGTCGGCAAAGCGGTCTTTGTATTCCGCCAAGTCGTACCCCATTGCACTTAACGTTACTGCACAATGAATGGTATTTTCTACCGAAGCAGCATCCGTAAACGGAATACTGAAACTATATTTTTTGGCAGAGGTATGCAGGTTAATGGACGTTTGTCCTGTTTTGGTTTCGATAGTAGCGTAATACGGGCATTGGTTGTTTTTTACCGACCATGCAACAGCCTTTAGTTTAGGATTGTAGGCGTGCAACTCGTCAATGGCTTCTAATATCCAGTAATTATCTTCGCAATACACCAACTTCTCGCAATCCATAAACAGCAAGGCCTTTTCGGCGGCTTTTTCGCGTTTATCGGCAAATCCTTCGTTGTGGGCATCCCCTAAATTGGTAAATATGCCCACGGTGGGCTTGATTATCTTTTGCAGGTGCAGCATCTCCCCTTTTGCAGAAATGCCCGCTTCAAAAATTCCCAAGGTGTGTTCACCGTCTGTTTGCCAAACGCTCAGCGGTACCCCGATTTGCGAGTTGTAGCTTTTGGGGCTGCGCACAATGTTTTCGGTGTTTTTCAGCAAGTGGTGCAGCCATTCTTTCACAATGGTTTTGCCGTTGCTGCCCGTTATCCCTATTACGGGGGTGTTGTATTGAGCACGGTGCTTTGCCGCAAGGCTTTGCAATGCCTCCAGCGTATCTTGTACGTTAAAAAAGTTAGCGTCGGTAAATCGCTCAAAAAGCGATAAGGGTTCGGATATTACAAAGTTTCGGATGCCGGCTTTGTAAGCCTCCTCGATATAGTTGTGGCCGTCGCGGGTGGCCGTGAGCGCAAAAAACAAGCTGTGTTGGGCATTGTGTATTTTGCGGGTATCGGTAATAATATCTTCAATCAGTGCCGAAGGGTGCGGCAGCAACGCAACTGCCCCTAAAAAACCTTCTATTTGCTTGGCGGTGTAGCTCACCATATACTGCAAACCTACAATTATTTTAAAACAGTGGAGTGTTTATCCCCAATAATACTAAAGCACCCCGCCTGCTACGTTTTATATGCAACGATGAGCCTCTATGTTACAAGTTGTACACAGGCCGCCGCAATTACTTTTCGCTTCTCCTCTCCTGCTTACTGCCCTATTTTGTAAACGTTTTCAACCGATTGTGGTTCAAAAGTTGATGGTATTGGATAGGAACGGGGTTATTTTCGCAGATTAACAATATGATACGGGTTTTTTGGGCTGTTTTAGGGTTTTGTTTAGTAGCAACACAGGTGGTGGCGCAACCGGATGGTGTTTCGCCCAAAGACCGTTGGGTAGATTCTGTGTTTAACTCGCTTACGCGTGAAGAGCGCATCGGGCAGTTAATTATGGCCTCGGCATTTTCATCCGGCCCTGAAAAAAACTCGAAAGAAGTTTTAAAACTCATTAAAGAGAATAAAATAGGCGGGGTGATTTTCTTTAAAGGCACTCCCGAAGCCCAAGCTACGCTTACCAACGCCTATCAAAAGAAAAGCAATATCCCGCTATTGATAGCCATTGACGGCGAATGGGGCGTGGCCATGCGCCTTAGTAACGTAATAAAGTTCTCGCGCCAAATGGGGCTGGCTGCTGCCAATAACGACAGCCTTGTGTACCGCATGGGCGAAGAGATTGCCAAACAATGCAAAACACTGGGCATACACATCAACTTTGCGCCCGTGGCCGATATTAACAACAACCCCGGCAACCCTGTAATTAACGACCGCTCTTTTGGCGATGATAAATACATGGTAACGCGCCTTGCAGGGATGTATATGCGGGGGATGCAGGATAACGGGGTGATGGCCTGCCTGAAACACTTTCCCGGACACGGCGATACTAAAACCGACTCTCACCACGGTTTGCCCGAAATAGGTTTCCCTTTTAAACGGTTGGATACGCTGGAGCTTTATCCCTTTAAGCAACTGATGAAGGAAGGTGCTGCCAGCATTATGGTGGCACATATGCGTATACCCGCGTTTGATACTGCCTCTAACGTGGCGGTGAGTTTATCGCCGCATCTTATCAATCATTACATAAAATACACCCTCAACTACAAAGGCCTTGTGTTTACGGATGCCTTGAATATGAAAGGGGTTGCAGCTTATTACACCCAGCCTGAAATTGCCGTAAAATCATTACAGGCGGGCAATGATATTTTGCTTTGCCCCACCCAAATACCCAAGGTAATTGCTGCGGTGAATGTTGCCCTTAACAACTGCGATATTGATACCAACCAGTTTAATAAATCGGTAAAAAAGGTGTTGGCGGCTAAGTACCAAATGGGGCTTACAACGGCTCCCAAAGTAAGCCTTACCAATATTACCAAACGCATCAACCCGCCATCGGCCATGCTGCTGCAAGAGCAAATGGCTGCCCAGCAAATTACGGTGGTAAAAAACGGCAAAAAACTGCTGCCTGTTAAATCGCCCGATAAGAAAAAAATTGCCTCCATTGCGTTGGGTTTCTCTACCAAAACCGTCTTTCAACAAATGTTGGGCAATTATGCTCGCGTGGATTATTACCAATACGGCTTGGGAGTAGACAGTGCCACGTTTGAAACGGTATTGCAATCCATCAAACAAAAGAATTACGACGTTATCATCGTAAGCCTGCACAATACCAACCGCAACCCCAACGATTATTACGGACTTAACCCCAACGCCATTGGGTTTACCAACCGATTGAACGAAGAGGAAAACGTAATTTTAGTGAGCTTCGGTATTCCGTACAACCTGCTTTATTTTCCAAATTGCAAAAGTTTGGTGGTGGGTTATCAGGATACGGATATTAACCAAGAAAAGGCCGCTCAGTTGATTTTCGGGGTGATAAATAACCACGCCAAACTACCGGTAACTATTTCGGCCGAATACCCCAAAAATGCCGGGATAACTACTGATACGCTAAAACAACTGTTGCGCTACACTACGCCCGAAGCATTGGGCTACAACTCGCACGATTTTGAACAACTGGATGCGGTGGTAAACAAAGCCATCCGCCAAAAGGCATTGCCCGGCGGGCAGTTGTTGGTGGCCAAAGGCGGTAATGTAATTTACAGCAAGGCCTACGGCTATACTACCTACGATAAGAAAACACCCATTACCAACGATATGCTGTACGACATTGCCTCGATGAGTAAGGTAATGGGCACCACGCTGGCGGTGATGCGCCTGCACGAAAAGGGCGAGATTGATTTGGACAAGCCTGTATCAAAATACCTGAAAGACCTGCGCAAAACCAATAAAAAGGATATTACCATTAAGCAGTTGCTAACACACACGGGTGGTTTGAAGGCGTGGATTCCGTTTTACCGCTCAACGCTTGACGATAGTTTGCGCCTGAACAATATTTATTGTTACGAAGAAGGCGGACAGTACGTATGCAAGGTGGCGGATAACCTGTATATGCGCAGCGATTATAAAGACACTTTGTGGCAGATAATACTGGATTCTGAGGTTTCGCCTGCGGGTAAATATGTGTACAGCGATTTGGGCTTTATTATGCTGCAACGCTTGGTGGAACAAATTGCCGAAGAGCCACTGAATGACTACGTTGAAAAGCATTTTTACAAGCCGCTGGGACTGGGCACCATGACGTATTTGCCTTTGGAGAAAGTTGACCGCACGATGATTGCACCCACGGAAGACGATAAGGAGTTCCGCCGCCAGTTGGTGTGGGGCTACGTGCACGACCCTGCTGCTGCTATGCTGGGCGGTGTGGCCGGCCATGCGGGTTTGTTCTCAAACAGTAACGATGTGGCGGTGGTGCTGCAAATGCTGCTGAACAACGGTGAGTACGGGGGCAAGCGTTACTTTAAAAAGGAAACGGTGGAGTTGTTTACGGCTAAACAACTGGACGAGTGCCGCCGCGGGTTAGGCTGGGACAAGCCTGAACCGGATAAAACCAAGGGCAACCCAACGGCGGATAATGTGCCGTATGCTGCCTTTGGACACAGTGGGTTTACGGGCACTATTTGCTGGGCCGACCCTGAAAACGGTATCATATACATTTTCCTGAGTAACCGTGTGTACCCCAGTGCCGAAAACAACCTGATTACTAAAAACAACGTGCGCTCTAGATTGCACGAGTTGGTGTACAGTATTTTGGTGGGGAAATAGCAATAACAAATGAGGCTTTATTACTTAGTATTATTTCTACTATTGATTTCTTGTTCACCCCTTACTAAAAAAGGGCTTCTGAAAAACGAGGAGTTTCTGGTTGATAATTCGGGTAAACATATCCTTTGTGCCGACCCAAGTTTTCTCAACTGGTATTACTTTACGGTTTTTGATGACTCAAATAACATAATACGTAATGAGCACCTGTTCCGCAGAAACGATACACTCTATTTCTCAAATAAAACGGAGGTTTTTTCTCCCGATTTTAATAAATACATTGCTGAAAATAACTTTACAGCAGCGAAGCAAGTAAACAAAATTGACAGGCTCGCCATTGAAAGCTCGGTGAAAATTTTAGCGCCCATTATTGCCAAGCATGAAATGCTTGGAGACTCTATTTTATCTTTTGAAAGTGTTTTCTCGGTTCGGTCAAACCAAAAAACATTAATTAATGATACTTTTCATTATAATTATCTCTATTTAATCCCTGTTCAAAACAAACTAGTTGACATAACAGCCTTTAAACAGGGGGATAAAACCTTTCTTTTTGTTCGCCACACTTGGTCGGTAGAGGAAAAATACGACAGCTACACAAAATACAAAGACTACATTGTGGCTTTGCCGTGAGCGCTGCTGCCTGTCATTCTGAATGAAATGAAGAATCTTATTACGAATATGTTGACACAATTGTTATAAGATGTTTCGCTATCGCTCAACAGGGCAATGCGACTGGCGGCACTGGGTCTCTCTCCCTAAAAAGGGAGAGCCGGAGAGGGTGTCGAGGTGGTTTGCCTTTCTGACACCCCCTTGTGTTCCCCCTTTATAGTGGCAAGGCTTGCACACGGGCATTACGGGCTGTTGTGCGGTTGCCAGTCATTCCCTTGCAAAAGGGAATCCGCGCGAAGGTTTGGGGATAGATTCCCGCCTCCGCGGGAATGACGGGGTGCGGCGCGTGGCCTGTCATTCTGAATGAAATGAAGAATCTTATTACAACTGTGTTGACAGAGCGGGATAAGATGTTTCGCTATCGCTCAACAGGGCAATGCGACTGGCGGCACTGGGTCTCTCTCCCTAGAAAGGGAGAGCCGGAGAGGGTGTCGAGGCGGTTTGCTTTTCTGACACCCCCTTGTGTTCCCCCTTTATAGGGGGAAGGCTTGCGTACGGGCATTACGGGCTGTTGTGCGGTTGCCAGTCATTCCCTTGGAAAAGGGAATCTGAGCGAAGGTTTGGGGATAGATTCCCGCCTGCGCGGGAATGACCGGGTGCTGCGCGCGGGCTGTCATTCTGAATGAAATGAAGAATCTTATACAACTGTGTTGACAGAGCGGGATAAGATGTTTCGCTATCGCTCAACAGGACAATGCGAGTATCATGCCGTCCGACACCCCCTTGTGTTCCCCCTTTATAGTGGCAAGGCTTGCGCACGGGCTCTGCTGTTGTTTCCCATTGCGGCGTTTCTCCAATTACTGCATATCTCTGCCGTTCTTTGACCACCCTGCGATTTTTTGAGTAATCGCCTAAAACCCTTGTGCCGTGCGTAACAAAAATAACAGCATAACTCAGTAACTGCATAACACCGTAACAAGTGTTTTCGTTGTTTTTACTGTTCTTATTTGTGGTTAAAATGCGCCCTACGCTAACAAAATCACCCTTGTTTTCCTTAGGTTTGCTCTACCGCATGAAGGTGATTCATAAAATATCGTTTTACGTGGCGCTTTCGCTTACACTGCTGCTGGTAGTGTCGCGATTGGCTACCCCCGCCCGCAATGTGTTGAGTTGGGACGTGATGGGCTATTACATTTACCTGCCCGCCACGTTTATTTACGACGACCTTACGGTGCAAAACAAGCAATGGGTTGACGATATTATTGAAAAGTACAAGCCCACCGCTACGTTCTACCAAGCCGTTAAACAGCCCGACGGTCGCTGGGTGATGCGCTACACCAGCGGTTTGGCGTTGATTAATGCGCCGTTCTTTTTCGCTGCGCATGGCTATGCAGGACTTGCCGGTTACCCGCAAGACGGGTTTTCGCCGCCCTACCAATGGGGTATGGTGCTGGGAGCTTTGTTCTATACCCTGTTGGGGTTGTGGTTGTGCCGCAAATTGCTGCTCCGCTTTTTTGATGACAAACTCACCGCCTTATTGCTTGGTTTGTTGGTAATAGGTACCAACTACTACCAAATAACCGTGTTTGCTGGCACTTTGGCGCATAACTACCTTTTTACATTGTATGTGGTACTATTGCTAAACACCCTTAAATGGCATGAAAATCCCACCATTGGCAGTGCCTTTCTAATCGGGCTAATGACGGGCTTAATTGCCCTGATACGCCCTAATGAATTGGTGGTTATCCTTATTCCTTTGTTGTGGGGTATTACGGGCTTTAATGCCACCATTGTTGAGAAACTGCAATTGGTGTTTAAAAAATTCGGGCACGTAATCGTGCTGGGTATCGGTGTCCTTTTAGGCGGCTGCGTACAGCTGATTTACTGGAAATACGCTACCGGTCATTGGTTGTATTACAGCTATCAAGACCCCGGGGTGGGCTTTGATTTAAAATCGCCGCACACGGTAGATTTTTTGTTTAGCTACCGCAAAGGCTGGTTTGTATATACCCCCGTAATGCTGTTGGCCGTGCTTGGGTTTATTTCGTTGTTCAGGCAAAACCGCAAACTGTTTTGGGGCTTTGCCGCCTACTTTATCATTAACCTGTACATCGCCTCAAGCTGGAGCGTGTGGTGGTATGCGGGCGGTAGTTACAGCTCGCGTTCGATGGTTTCGTCGTATGCACTGATGCTTCTTCCGTTGGGGTATATGCTGCAATCACTCACTCAAAGCAAACCGTTGAAAATGCTTACTTATACCGTGCTTGGGGCAATGGCTATATTGAATGTGTTTCAAACGTGGCAGTTTAAAGTAAAGATTTTAGACGGTGAGCGGATAACCAAAGCCTACTACTGGCGGGTTTTCGGTAAAACAAGTGTTACGGATGAAGACAAGAAATTGCTTTTGGTAGAGCGCAGTACTGAAGTTATTGAGGTAATGCCTGCTAACGTTGATTTTAGCAAGAAAATATTGGCAAGCTATTCCTTTGACTCGGCCAAGGATAATTATGCCCAACATTGGGATACGATGGGTCACAACGGACGCGGAAGCCTAAGAATGGGCGAGGACATGGAGTTTTCGCCGGGGGTGGATATTAAGTATAAAGACATTACGCAAAAGGAATATGCTTGGTTGCGGGTGAGTGTACGAATTTTTGTGCCACAAAACAGCGAGGGCGGCTTTCCGTTGCTGGCAATGGCCTTTCACCACAAAGATGCTGCTTATAAATACCGCAGCAGCGAGTTTTTGAACCCTCAACTGAAAAAGGGTGAGTGGAATATGGTGACGCTTGAATACCAAACTCCCGAGGCCCGCAGTATTGAGGACAACCTAAAGGTTTACGTTTGGAACCGCGACCGCAAAACGGTGTACATTGATGATTTGACGGTGGAGTGCTTTGAGCCGAGGGATTAAAAATTAGCTTAATTAACCATTAATACCTTCCGCTTATAATCTCACTAAGCAGTTTATAGATTTTTTCTTCGTCGCTACCGTTAGGTAATAAATCAAGGTGTTTTTGCAGGGTGGTAGTATCGTGGCGTTTGGCCGGGCCTGTTTGCGCCGTTTGCGTTGACAGTGCTTGTATTTTCTCGGCGGTTTCCTTTATCAGCGGACGCAACAACTTAAAATCAAGCCCCTGGGCTTCTAATATTTTTGCTGCCGACACATACATAGCATTGCTAAAGTTATTGGCAAATACCGCTGCTAAATGCAAATAGCGGCGTTGTTCTGTGGTAATGTATTGGACGTTGTTGCTAATGGTATCGGCTAATGCTTTTAACTGCATTTCGGCAGCTTTGTTATTCCCCTCTATACATAGCGGTACATCAAAAAAATTAACGGGTTTGCCTGCACTAAGGGTTTGCAGCGGATAAAACACCCCATAATACGCCGATGTTCCTTCTAACACATTCATATCGACAGCGCCCCCGGTGTGGGCAATCAAAAACTTGCGATGCTTTAATTGTTCAGCAACCTCCTTTATCCCGTCATCGCTCACGCACACCAGTAATATATCAATGTCGTCTTTTAGTAAACGTACCTCGTTCACCGCAAAAGCACGGTACGGCTGTGCCAGTTGAGCAGCATGATTTGGATTACGGCTATACACCTCAAAAAGGGTATGCCCTGCTGCATCAAGCGCTTTTGCCAAATGCCAAGCCACATTGCCTGCGCCTATTATGGATATTTTGTAGGGCATAGTACTGCTACAAAGCTACCTGTTTTAATTACTCTTTGCCGAAGTAATGCTTAAAGACTAAAGATGCTGAAAACGCATTATTGTATGCTTTCATGCCAACGCTGTTGCTCGTTGTCGCTGTTCTTACTGCCGGAGTAATATCAACCAAATAGGCCGCTTCTATGCCCGCTGATATATTCTTGTGTATTTTAATTTCGAGACCGGCGCCCGACGTTACGCCCAAAAGTACAGCCCTATGATTTTTTTTATAAAAATCTCTGAAGCCGCCAAATGATCCGTCATCTGTAATTTTTGATCCATCATTTGTGTGTAATGTGTGTGAAGAGTATAAGAATACATCGGTTCGGGGTACTATAAAAACATAGGGAACAATTTTTTTGCTAGAAAGCTTAACCGCAAAACGGGGAGCTAGGTACAGGTAATTTAAGCGTGCGCGACCCTCTATTACCTCACCTGTCCCTTCGGGTTGGGTAACGGTAGTTACCGCAATATCATAGTTATATCCCTTCTTAATCATGCCTACCGAGGTGCTGAAGGAAAAAACGGGGGTTCTCCAAAACTCAAGTCCTGCATCAAGGCCCCAGCTATTAATGGGGTTTGTGGTTAGCGGTTGAAAAGTTCCGTCAAATTTCATGTTATGGTCTGCCCGCACATAACCGCCTGAAAGCGTAAAGGCTTTTATTTTTTGTGCGTTACCCCAAACAACAGAGAAAACGAGCGCAATTAACAACAGTAGTTTTTTCATGTATGGCAAACGTAGACAATAACCTGTTTATTGTCAATACGTTCGTAAACGAGAACGTTGCTGAAACTGTAAAAATAAAAGGAAGAGTGTGCCTGCTTAAGCCACCGTTGTTTTTTCCCTGCGGTATTCTTTTACCCTACGGAAAATTGAGAGTAAGAAGCCGATAACCATTACAATAGTGCCACCCCATACAAAGTTGATATAGGGGAATACTTTTGCCATCAACACTACGTAATCGCGTTGCACAGGACGTTCAGCAATGGCAAAATGGAAAGCCGGTTGTGTGTGCCCCGATGAATCCGGAGGGATAATGTTTGCAAAACGTATCATCAATCCTGCATCGTCAACCACTTCTTCGGGAGATACCTGACTACTTTGCGATTCGCTAATCATAAAGCGGGGAGCAACCTCTTGGGTATCGCCCAACATTATCAGTTTAAGGTTAGCTCGCATACCAAATGTGCCATCAGCGGCATTATCAGGCGTCATTCCCACCATTACCACTTTGGCATTGTTGGTATGTATCGTATCACCTAAATGTATGGTGTCGTTATACACCCTTTCATAAGGCACTTCATTGCGGGCTTTTTTGTCAGATACCATTGTAACGTGCGTAAACACGTCGTGGGTAATATAATGCCTTGTATCAGGGTTTACCGAAAGCATATCCGTTTTAGGATTGCTAATGATATTCGGGTACAAGTAAAATTCCTCTCCGCTTGGTTTTCCGTCTTTATCAGTGCGTTTAAAGTTGAGTTCGTAATAGGTGTTTACTCCTTCTACTGAGTCGCCTAAATAGGTAACCTCATAAGGCCCCATGCGCATGGGCATATTCTTATACAGCAACAAGTGTTCGCGTTGGGCTTGGTCGTCAAACTCTTCTCCAAAATTCACATTAGAATAGTTGAGTGAGATTACTTGTTTATTGGCTGATGATACAAGAACGCCCACCAACAATAAGCCAAAGCCAACGTGTGCTACCGATGCTCCGCTAAACGACAGCTTGCCTTTTAGCACTTTTACCAAGTAATACACATTGCCAACAATAGCATATACTGATGCCAAAAGGAACAGGATATACAATAACAGCGTGGTGTTATTCTCTGCTTTTATTTTAAACAGGTATATACACGCAGTTGTAACCAATATAGAGATGGTGAGGCTAATAATTATGTTGTTGAAGTAATACTCATTACCTGTTTTCTTATACTTAAGAAACTGTGTAATGGCAGTAAGTATGGCAATAATTAGCGCAAAGGGTAACTGCCATTGGTTGTAATATCCGATTACATCATCGGGAACAGCAACGTTTTCGCCTGTAAGTTTGTTAAATACGGGTAGTGAGGTGCTGATAAGCACGTGTGCACACGAAATAAGGAACACCAACGAGCCGATAAACATCCAAAACTCACGGGAACTGAACTCCTCTTCTTTGCCTTTTACAGGGTTTACCACATATATGTTGCGGAAGAAGAAGAACAGCGTAACTAATGAGTATGGGATAAACACCCATTGTGAAGCCCCCCATTTGAAGCTAGCTGCAAAAACAATAGCCGTTATTGCCAAGTAGCCATACCTTACCATTGGGTTTTGCACGGTTACATAACTGGGCAACCAAATGAACAAGAACATGAAAATGAGCAACTGACCCGACATTCCCAAATCGGTGAAGGCGTGTACGGAGGTGTTGCCCAATATTCCGCTACGGGTAAGGAAGGTAGCATACAGCACCAACACAAACGAAAGGATGGTGAAAAGGTATGTGCTGTACAGTGCGTTGCCGGTTGATTTGTGGATGAGCATTAAATGTACCGCCGAAATCAAAATAAGCCACGGTATCAGCGAGGCATTTTCAACAGGGTCCCAAGCCCAGTAACCGCCAAACGATAGCGATTCATACGCCCAAAAACCACCCATAATAATACCTGCACCCAAAATCATTACACCTACCAGTGCCCAAGGCAAAGCAGGTTTTATCCAATCGGTATAGCGGCGTGTCCACAAAGCGGCCACAGCGTAAGCAAACGGTACAATAGTAGCGGCAAACCCAAAAAACAATGTGGGCGGGTGTATCACCATCCAATAGTTTTGCAACAAAGGATTAAGACCGTTACCGTCTTCTATACGGGTTAGGTAATCGGGTAAGGTAAATATGGGGCCGGCCACCTTGTTCCTCAATAAATCAAAGGGGCTGCTGCCTATTTTAAAGTCAAGAATCTCAACACCAACCAACATAGTGGCCAGCATTACCTGCGCCAATCCCATGATTGTCATTACAGGGCTTTCCCAACTGCGTGAGGTAAAAATCAGAATATTGCCAATTACCACGTGCCACACCATCCACAGCAAGAAGCTTCCTTCTTGGCCTTCCCAAAAACACGAAATCATGTATTTGAGCGGCAAATTGCGCGATGAGTGCTGCCAAGCGTATTGGTACTCGAAATAATGTTGCTGGATAATTACAAAAAGGATGGTAAAAATGGCTACAACGGCTGCTGAGTGAACAAAGAATGCCGCACGACCGAGTTTTCGCCAGAAATCAGCATTTTCGGGAGTTTTAAAAGCAAAAAAGTAACTGATTGCCGAAAACAACGCCGCAACCAATGATAAATATACCGAAAACTTTCCCCAGTTGCCTATGGCAAGGTGCTCGCCAACAAACTTTACAACGGTTTCTTCCATTATTCGGCCGTCTTATACTCCGTTACCTCTACTTCTGTAGCATTGTACTTGCTGGGGCACTTCAGCAAAATTTCTTTTGCTTCAAACGCTTCGCCCTTCATTTTCCCCTTCACCACTACGTTTTCACTGCGTTCAAAATCTTGCGGACGTGGGCTGCGGTATATCACCTTACTCACGTTGTCAAGACTGTCTTTAAGGTAAAACTCAAAGTAGTTAGGGTCTTTCAACTCGTCGTATACTTGTGGCTTTGTACGGTCAAGATGACCTACAATGTGGTATGATTTATCAGGGTTTTGTGCTGCTGTGGTAAATGTAGCATACTCTGAAGAGCTGCCATACATCGAGATAATAATCCCGATAAGCACAGCAACCATTATTATGGCTATAATGTACGAGGTTTTCATACGTTTTGCGATTTGTTACACCTTTGTATCTTTCCTTTGCTTCTCTATCCGCGATATTTTGCGGTCGATAGAGAATAAGTAAACGCCGAGTCCTACAAAAATTACCGAAAGCACTCCTGCAACCACTAATATTTTATCATCACCGGCGGGAGCCGCTCCGTTTTGACCGAACGTTGTTAGTACAGACAGTAAAAACAGTACTAAAGTAGTTATACGTTTATTCATCATCAGAAACTTCAAGTTTTTTAACGCGGGTTTTTAGTTGGGCTACCCAAAAGCCAATTAATATCCATCCCAAAACGGCAGGGTAAAATACCATCCGCATAGTATCATCAAGGTCGTAGCTGCTAAAACCGGGGTTGCCGCCGTTACCGGGGTGCAATGATTCGGTTAAACGGGGCAGCACAAATATTAGTGATATAAATATGGGGTAAAAAAATACGTTGGCAACCGAGGCCACACGTGCACGTTTTTCTTCATCGTCAATAGCACCGCGCAAAATAAAGTACGCAAGGTACATCAACATACCTATGGCAACGCTGTTTAGCTTAGGGTCGTTGGGCCATGGTTGTCCCCAAGTAAAATTAGCCCAAAGCATCCCGGTCAAAATTCCTAAAACACCCAAGAAAACGGCTGTTTCGGTGATTTTTGACGCAGCAATATCAAACTCGCGTTTGCCGTGACGTAAATACTTAATGCTATAAACCAATGCGCCTGTAAGCAATGCTACCATGCTAAACCACATGGGTACATGAAAAAACAAGTTACGTATGGTTTGGAACAGGATTTTTAGAAATGGAAAACTGGTGCCTTGTGCATCTTTGTTTTTTACTTCAATGCGGTCTTTTGATGGGGTGGCTGTGTTTGGGCCTTTCTCGGTGCTGTTAAACCAAAAGGCATTATCAAGTGCTATTGTTCCGTCAAAATCGTTGTTGGCTATCAGGTGCAACGGCTCTTTGGTGTTTAGCGCAGCTAGGTTAAATACGGCTGCTACATTTTCGTTGTCTTGCACCACAAGGCTTTGCGCTTGGTAGGTTGCCTCGCCGTTCTTAATCCAAAGCTTCAGCGTGGCCTCGTTGTCTTTAAAATGGGTGCCGTGCCCTTTTACAAGAACAGTGTTAGCTTGCCCCTGCACTAATTGTGATGGCGAAACATCCATAACGCCCGGGCCCAGGGGTATTAATAAGCCCGCCAGTAATGAATACAATACCAGCAGCACTCCTAAATATTTCCACCAATTGGTTTTAAACATGGTTTTAAAAAACGGTGCAAAGTTAGAAGTTTAACGCGGGTTTTTGGTATATAGTGTAAACTTATTGTTACCCCATATACTATCCCATTGGTGTTGATGTGCCATCAGGTAGTTTTGGGTTGCAACGTCTTGTAAATCAGCGTGTGTAAGAATGTATGAGGGATTAAATGTTTTAATATCCTGCAAAAAGAGCACTGTATCGGCAGTTTGGGTAGCAAATGCTTTGCGTTCGGCATATAATGCAAGTGCCCTTGGTTTTTTAAACAAAAACACAGCGTTGGCTGGGGTGTTGGCCTTTATGTATGCAAACGCTTCTTCACTTTCAGGTTGTTGTGGGCCTGCAAAATTGTTTTTGGCATTTTTAATGGCCGAAAGTTGCTCAGGCAAAAATTGAAACAGGATAACAACGGATAGAACTGCCGTTGTGGTTTTTACCGGTATGGCGAACCCCCAATGAATAGATTTGAATCCTTGAGCTGCATAATGGAGTATGATGGGCAGTACGGGCAGCATAAATCGTAATCCCCCGCCACGATAAGGGTACACTATCAACAACGCCATATAGGCCGCAAATGCCCAAAGCAAAAACGACCGTCTGAGAGCAATGTCTTTAATAATACCTATGCACGCCAACGCAAGCAAAAAGGCTTGGGTAATCAGCGGAAACAATTTCCACTCGGGTTTGCTGCGCTGAAAAAAGTCTTGCACTAACGCGGTGTAATACCCCAAATTTTCACGGATACGCACTAAAAAAGGTTCGCCGCTAAAATTGCTGCCATAGGTAAGCAAATCGTTGGTGCGTATGCCGCTTATCAAATAATCTATCAGCACAAAACAAACAATAAACGCGGTAATCAAGGCCGTGGCTGCACTTGTATATAATTTGTTTTTTGGTTCAAAAGGTGGTTTCAGGTGCCATATATTTTGCCATACTTCAAACGCATACAAGGCAACCACTATCACTATTCCGTTTAGGCGCACTGCTACCAACAGCCCCGCAACAATACCCAGCGTAAGTGCTTTTAACAGCGATTCGCGTCGTTTCTCTTCGTCGTAGCGCATAAACCCGCGCTTGTACAACAATATCAGCAGGCCCAGCAATGCCGTAAACGGAATTTCGGCCATTACTTCGGTTTTATATTCTAATACCCACGGATGCCAGCACCACAATACACTCAACGCTACAGAAACCCACTCGCTGTGATGCCGCCGCAGTACTAAGTACCATATAAAACCCGCCAGTATTAACCACAACGACAGGTACACATTAAACGCAACGATATTATTGCCAAACAAGGCATAAACAGGGCTAAGTAATAACGGAAACCCGCCCGGGTAGGCTGCAGGCCCAAGCATGGGGTTGTGCGGGTTATAGAGATACCCCGTGTGAGAAACGGGTTCGCCCTTTGTAATGCACTTTGCCTGATTGATGTATTGGGCAAAATCATCGCCCCAATCGTGGTGAGTACGTATGCCTGAAAAACACAAGGGTAGCAAAAGTACCAACAGTACCAGCCCGCCGCGGTGTTTTTGTATAAAGGGGTGAATGCTCAAGGTTTTTCAAAAGTAAAAAATAGCAGCGACGCTTTACCGATGTTTTGAGTATTGCCTGTTTTCTTTTTAGTCTTTTTGTTAATCTTTTGGATTACAAACACATAATAAAAGTATCGTATTACCCTATATTATAGTTTATTCACTCAAAAGCTTCAATATTTAAAAACTTTGCATATCTTTGCAGGACTTTTTTAATTGAATTAATTGAAAAGGGGGCCCGCAAGTCCCCTTTTTTATTGGTATAATGAGTAATTTGATACACACCCTGCAACAGTTTGCCCAAGACCATTTGGCTACCGACAGCGACCATTTTTTGATTACAGTGGAGCAAGGCGCAAAGAACCGCCGTTTTTCAGTGATAATAGATGGCGATAAGGGAGTATCTATTGATTATTGCTCGCAACTGAGCCGTTACATTTCGCGCAGGATAGATGAGGAGCTGGGAGAATCTATAGAACCGTTTACGTTTGAAGTAGCATCACCCGGAGTTGACCGCCCGTTGATTCTTGAGCGTCAATATCCTAAACACATTGGCCGCAGCATCCGCTTTTTGGATGCAGAAGGCAAAGAGGTGAAAGGAAAATTAACGGCCGTAGCAAACGGAGTAATAACCGTAGAGGCGGAGAAAAAAGAAAAAGACAAGAAAAAACTCCACTTCGAAGAGCAAAAACACACCATATCAGAAATTAAAGAACCAAAAATAATAGTATCATTTAAGTAAGTAATGTTATGCATAGCATTGGGTTAGTTGAATCGTTTTCAGAGTTTAAAGAGTTTAAGAACATTGACCGCGCCACCATGATGCGCGTACTTGAAGACGTTTTTCGCAGCATGTTGCGTAAAAAATACGGCACCGATGAAAACTGCGATATAATTATTAACACCGAAAAAGGTGATTTGGAGATTTGGCGTACCAGAACCATTGTGGAAGATGGTATGATTGAAGACCCAACGTTTGAAATTGAACTTTCAGCCGCACGCCGCATAGAACCTGATTTTGAAGTAGGTGAAGAGGCTGTGGAGGAAGTGAAGCTGGAAGATTTTGGCCGTCGTTTGATACTTACCGCCCGCCAAACCCTGATGTCGAAAATACTTGAATTGGAAAAAGACGAAGTTTTCCGCAAGTACAAAGACCGTATGGGCGAGATTGTTACCGGCGAGGTGTACCAGATTTGGAAAAAAGAATTGATGATTTTGGACGACGAAGGCAACGAGCTTTTGCTGCCCAAAACAGAAATGATACCCAGCGATTTTTACAAAAAAGGCGATAGCATTCGCTGCGTTGTAAAAAGTGCTGAAATGCTGAACGGAACTCCAAAGATTATTATCTCGCGCACTGCGCCTGAGTTTTTGGAGCGTTTGTTTGAAATGGAAGTTCCCGAAATTTTAGACGGGTTGATTACCATTAAGAAAATTGTACGCGAGCCCGGTGAGCGTGCAAAAGTGGCTGTTGAAAGCTATGACGACCGTATTGACCCCGTAGGTGCTTGTGTGGGTATGAAAGGTTCACGTATTCATGGTATCGTTCGCGAATTGCGCAACGAGAACATCGACGTAATCAACTATACCACCAACCTGCCTTTGTATATCCAGCGTTCACTTAGCCCTGCTAAAATATCATCTATTAAGGTAGATGAAGGCAAAGAGCGTGTGTCGGTGTTTTTGAAACCCGACCAAGTATCTTTGGCTATCGGTAAGGGCGGACACAACATTAAACTGGCAGGTAAACTTACCGGCTACGAGATAGATGTGTACCGTGAAAGTGATGATGAAGTTGTTGAGGAGGATATTGACCTTGACGAATTTGCAGATGAAATTGACAGCTGGATTATTGACGAATTGAAGGGAATTGGCTGTGATACAGCAAAAAGTGTGTTGGCCATCAGTGACGCTGATTTAGTGCGCCGCACAGAGCTTGAGGAAGAAACAATAGAAGAAATAAAGCAAATACTTCGAGCCGAATTTGAATAAAACTTTCGCTTATGGCGGGTTTATTGCGGTTTGCTTGTATTTTTGTAAAATAACTAAATGACGGAAGAAGTTAAATCATACCGTATTGCCAAAGTAGCCTCTGAGTTAGGGGTGGGCGTTACCACTATTGCCGAAGAGTTGAATAAACGCGGCTTTAATGTGGAGGCTAAGCCCACGGCCAAACTTAGCGAAGACATGTATGCCGTGCTGCTTAAGGCATTCAAATCGGACAAAGAGGCCCGCCAAGAGGCCATACAACTCGACAAGAGCAAAAAAGAGTTGCATGAGCCCGTGCGCACCAACAAACCTGCCAAAGAAAAAGAAATTGCTGACGCTGAAGAGGATGATGATGTGGTGATGATAAACACCCCCACCATTACCATTCCTGAAGAAAAGCCGCAAGAAATTGCACCTGTTGCACCTAAACCTCCTGTAGTTGAAACTCCTCCCCCGCCTCCGGTGGTGGTTGAAGAAAAACCGGTTGAAGTGCCGCAAGAAAAACCAGTGGAACAACCTCCGGTGGTGGTTGAAAAGGTTGAAGTTGTTGAGCAACCTCCTGTAGTACAGGAGCCGATAGCTGAAACCAAAGTGAAGTTGACCGGACCTAATGTGATTGGTAAGATAAACCTTGATGATTTATCAGGCAAAGGCAAGAAGAGGGAAGAAAAGAAAGAAGAGCCTGTAAAACCTAAGGTTGAAGAAAAACCGGTTGAACAACCTCCTGTTGCTAAGCAAGAAGAAGTTGTTGTTGTTCCTGAGGAAAAACCAGAAGTAAAAGAAGAAGTTCCCGTTGCTAAAGTAATAGAGCCTCCTGTTGTAGTAGAGCCTCCTGCCGTTGTTGAAAACGAGGTAATTAAACCCCGTATGGAAAAACTGCAAGGGCTTACTGTATTAGGCAAAATTCAACTACCTGTTGAAGAATCTAAGAAAAAGCCTATTGCTTCATCAGACCCTAACGAAAAGACAAAGAAGAAACGCAAACGCAAACCCAGTACGGTTATCAGCAGTGATAACCCGAACATTGCCAAGCAGTTTAATAAAGAAAAACGTCCCGATAACAGGCCCGGAAACAATACCGGCGGCCCGGGCGGTAACAACAACAATACAAACAATAACAACAACGACCGCAGAGGTCGTTTCAATAGAGACGAGCCGAAGGAAATCAGCCAAAAGGAAATTCAGGATAAACTGAAACAAACCATGGCTAAGCTGAATCCGGGTGGTAAAGGCCCCGGCAGCAACTCTTCGCAACGTTCTAAAAACCGTCGTTTCAAACGCGATCAGCATGCTCAAAACCGTGAGGATGCGTTGATGGAACTGGAAGCAGAAAAGAACATCCTGAAAGTAACCGAGTTTGTTACCGCTAACGAGTTGGCGAAACTGATGAACATTTCGGTAAACCAGGTAATCACCACCTGTTTCTCATTGGGTATGATGGTTTCTATCAACCAGCGTTTGGATGCTGAAACCATTACGATTGTTGCAGACGAATTTGGATTTGATGTTCAGTTTGTAGGTGCTGACCTTCAGGAAGCAATTGAAGAAGAACAAGACCGTCCCGAAGATTTATTGCACCGTGCACCTATAGTAACAGTAATGGGTCACGTTGACCACGGTAAAACATCGTTACTGGATTATGTGCGCGACGCAAATATTGTGGCAGGTGAAGCCGGAGGTATTACCCAGCACATTGGTGCTTATGAGGTAACACTGAAAGATGGCCGCCAGATAACCTTCTTGGATACTCCCGGTCACGAAGCCTTTACGGCCATGCGTGCTCGTGGTGCCAAGTTGACGGATATTGCGATTATAGTAATTGCTGCGGATGATAGCGTGATGCCTCAAACAAAAGAGGCTATCAGCCACGCACAGGCAGCAAACGTACCGATGGTATTTGCCTTTAACAAAATTGATAAAGACGGTGCCAACGCTGATAAAATTCGCGAACAACTTTCTGCCATGAATATTTTGGTAGAAGAGTGGGGCGGAAAATTCCAAACACAAGAAATATCTGCTAAAAAGGGATTGAATATTGACCAGCTGCTTGAAAAAGTATTGTTGGAAGCTGAAATTCTTGATCTTAAGGCAAACCCTGATAAACGTGCCAAAGGTGCTATTATTGAAGCCCGTATGGACAAAGGGCGTGGTATTGTAGCCACCCTGATGGTACAAGAAGGTACGCTTAAAATAGGTGACCCTGTAGTAGCTGGTGCAATTTATGGCCGTATAAAAGCGATGTTTAACGAACGCGGCCAGAAAATTGAAAAGGCAGGTCCTTCTACCCCTGTTTCGGTGCTAGGCTTCTCAGCCACACCGCAAGCTGGTGAAAGCTTTAACGTAATGGCAACTGAGGCTGAGGCTAAGGAAATTGCTACTAAACGTACACAGCTTATCCGTGAGCAAGGATTGCGTACCAAGAAACACATTACCCTTGATGAAATTGGCCGTCGTTTGGCAATCGGTAACTTTAAAGAACTTAACGTTATTGTTAAAGCCGACGTGGACGGTTCAGCAGAAGCTTTGGCAGATTCGTTGCTAAAACTATCTACACAAGAAGTTCAGGTGAATGTGATATTGAAGGGTGTGGGTCAGATTTCGGAAAGCGACGTTATGTTGGCTACCGCTTCGGATGCTATTATTATCGGTTTCCAAGTACGCCCAAGTACACAAGCCAAACGTCTTGCTGAGCAAGAAGACATCGAGATTAAACTATACTCTATCATTTACGCCGCTATTGATGAAATCAAGGCCGCTATCGAGGGCTTGTTAGAGCCTAAGATTGAGGAGAAAATTGTTTGTAACGTGGATGTTCGCGAAGTATTCAGAATATCAAAAGTGGGTACCATTGCAGGTTGTATGGTTACCGACGGTAAAATTACCCGTAACACCCGCATCCGTATCATACGCGACGGAGTGGTGATTCACACCGGAGAAATTGATGCACTGAAACGTTACAAAGACGATGTGAAAGAAGTAGCTACCGGTTACGAGTGCGGTATCAGCATTAAAAACTTCAACAATATCGAAGTAGGCGATACTATCGAAGGCTTTGAAGAAGTAGAAGTAAAACGTAAGTTGTAATCAACGATTAACCTTTATATAAAAGCCCTTTTGGAAATTCCGAAAGGGCTTTTTTGTTAGAACAGCTTTTTAAAAAAGAGACCCACCCTCTCCCAGAAAGTAGGCGCGGGAACAAGACGTCCAACAGTTACCACTACCTCTCCGGAAAGTTCACACGACTCCTCCAATTTAGCGTTAACCACTAAATCGGGTTTGTGAATATATACTCCGGTTAGTATAACGGTGGTATATCCAATATATCTGAATTCAATATCTACCGAGTCTTTTGCAAAAGAGGGCGGTAAGGTAATACTAAAGTTTCCGTCAATATCCGTTGCCGCATTATACGGATACCCTTTGATTCGAACGGGTGCACCTACTAATATCTCCCCTGTTAATTTATCGGTAACCTGACCTTTAATAGTTATTTGCTTGCGTGTTTGAGGCTTTTTCCCAGTTGTTAAACTATCCGTCTCGGCGGATGGTTGTGCCATTGTTGTGTCCGCAGGCAAGCCCGCCGGCTCTTGAGCAGCAAGATTACTACTTGCTAAGAGCGCAAACAAAGCTGCTCCCCAAGCAACAATAGGATTTCGTTTTGGGGCTCTATTTATCACTAACGGACGCTCTAATTGATTACTAGTAAGTCTGCCGCAGGTACTACCTGTCCGGTTTGTTTTAAAGTAGTCTATTAGCTCCTTATCAGAAAAATGGCTGAAATCAACCACCGTTTTTTGACAAAGCGAACAAAACCGCCCCTTGTCTTGGGCCGTCATCTTTTCCCAGTCTTCGTGACAGGGTTTAGGGATGGATAGTGTTGTCCGTTTGTTCATGTTTGAAAATTAACCAACTTACATAAACTAACGAATATTGGTGGAAGAAAGATGGAATATTATCGTTTATTCTTGATTAAACACCCTTTCTACATGGTACTTCACCAGCCTTTCGATGGGTTGTTTCACTATTTCACCGATGGTGATGCCGCATTCTTCGGCGGCTTTATGAAGCTCGTTGCTGAATATGTGGGCTATTGAGCCTACAAAATTCACGGGTAATTGCTTGGCGTTTTCATAGCATAATACGTGTTCGGTAATAAACGCCACAAATCCCTTGTGCAAAATATCAGCAAGCAACGGATGATGTTTGTGTTTGTGTATAAAAGGAGCTAAACGAGCCAAGTAAACATTGGGGCGAGGCTTTTGGTACACGGCTTCAAAAATATCGGTCTTGGTAAGTCCGTAGCCCTTTTCAAGTTCGCGTACCATATCATCGGGTAACTTGTTGTACAGATAGGCCGAAACCAACTGTTTTCCGAAATAAGCACCGCTGCCTTCGTCACCCAAAATGAAGCCTAATGAAGGGACTTTTTCTATCAGATGATTCCCATCAAACAAGCACGAGTTAGAACCTGTGCCTAATATGCAGCAAATGCAGGTAGAACCATTGTAAGATGCGTATGCTGCCGCGGTTAAATCGTGGCCGGTAATTACCTCTGCGCCGGCAAAAACATGGGATAACGCACGGCGAACAATGCGGGCTTTTGCATCACTGCTAACTCCGGCACCGTAATAGTATACCTTTTGTACCTGCGGGGCTATGGCAAAAAGGGCTTCGTTTTGTTTAATTTCAAGGGCAATGTCTTCGCTGCTTTGAAACAACGGGTTAAAACCAATGGTATCGTATCTGCCCAACTGCTCACCATCGTTATTAGTAAGCAGCCAGTTGCATTTTGTTGAACCGCTGTCGGCAATCAGGTACATACCGCAAAAGTAGGGTTTTACAGTGTTTTATCTGCTAAACAACAGAAAGTCTGCCCGCCTACTTTTTGATGCCTAAATATTGAAGAATATCATCGTATTGGCCGCTTTCGTTTGAATAAAGGGCATAATTACGGGCTGTATTAAACCACTCTTTTGTGGTGGGTTTGTGGCGGTCGACCGCTTTTTTCAAGTCGGATTGCGTAACGGGGACAACACGGTTTTGCTTTAGCGATTCCGGCAGCTTTGCTTCAACAGCAATATCTACTACTGCTTTCAAATCCGCTCCTGAATATCCCTCTGATTGTTTGGCCAATGCATCGATGTCTACCTTCTCGGTGGGTTTATCGCGAAGCATCCCATCCAAAATCTCTACCCTTGCTTTTTTATCAGGCGGCGGCACAAAGATTACACGGTCAAAACGGCCGGGTCGGCGGAAACCGGGGTCAACGTACCACGGAGTATTGGTCGCGCCCAATACTAAAATCCCTTCGTTAGAGTGTTTCACGCCGTCAAGCTCCTCTAAAAACTGATTTATCAATGAGCGCGAAGCAGAGTGACGCATATCAGCGCGGTTGGCACCCAAGGCATCAATCTCGTCAAAAAACAATACGCAGGGTGCACTTTGACGTGCTAGGCTGAATATTTTGTGCAGGTTCTGCTCGCTGCCGCCTACCCACATATCCAGTATTTCATTAATACCAACGGAGATAAAATTCGACTCTATCTCTCCGGCAGTTGCTCTAGCCAACAATGTTTTACCGCATCCCGGAGGACCGTACACCAAAATACCGCCCCCTGTTTTCTTACCAAAGGCTTTGTATATGTCGGGGTTTTTTAAGGGGTATATTACTTTAAGGGCAATTTCTTCTTTAACGTCTTCAAGGCCGCCTACATCAGCAAACTTTATCTTGGGTTTTTCAAGTATCGACGATGATATGCCGTTATCTATATTGCCTGTTTGCACCGCTTCGCCGCTTTCCTTCATCGCTTTGTGCAACTGTTGTTCATACTCCTTCTCAGCCAATGAACCGTCTAGCTCTATCGCTTTTTGGTAGTATTCATACGCTTGGCGCACCTCATCGGTCTCAAGGTTCACTTTTGAGTATAGTAAAAACAACTCTGCGCTTTCTTCACCTTCGTCTATCAGTTCTTCCAATACCATTTGTGCAGCCTCAAACTTTTTAAGGGCTACAAATGTTTTGGCAAGACCTGCTTTCAATTCGCTGTCGTTACGGGCGTATCCCAACGCTTCTGTGTATTCTTCCTCTGCTTCGTCCAGCCTGCGGGCATTATACAGCGTGCTGCAAAGCAGCTTTCGCAAGGGTAAGTTTTCGGGCGAAAACTCAAGGGCTTGCCTAAGGCTCTCTATTTGTTGGTTCAAATCCATATCAACTTCAATTTTATAGTTTTTACGGCTATTTTCAGGGTTTAATTTAAAGTATTAGACAAACGACTGTTCCCTTCGGCGGGCTCAGGGGCGAGCTTTGGATAAACAATATACTACTTCGCTCTAAAAGGTAAAAGCAATGAAATCAGGTTATTTGTAAAACCCTAAAAACTTTTCAATCTCTGCCGCCTTTTGTGGTTGGTTTAGTTGCAACAACAACGCTTTTAAGTCGCCAAGTGTTTTTACCGCTTTTTCGGTTTCTGTTCTGCCCTCGTAATCTGCAATTCCACCTTTTAAGCTATTATAATACACCGTCTTTTGCATCAGTTGGGTAGTAAAATCCGTAATCAATTGCTCGGCCTCTTTTTGATAACCACCCCTGCTCATTGCTTTAATAAAGTTAATAGCCGTCGCGGGGTGTTTGTAATCCACAATCGCACAAGGAAATGCTTGGTTACATTTTGAGGCAAGAAGGCCGGCTGTACTTGTATCTCCTTCGGCCATCAGCTTTTCAGCCGTCAGGGAATACAGGTTTCTGTAATGAAACGCTGCCGAAAGGGCATCAGGGTCGGTATATAGTTTCGGGTTGTTATACCCGTTTAGCTGAAAATCTTTTAAAATGCCTGACATTTGGCGGGAGTTAAGGCGATTGAAATAGCCTACACTATCGGGATATTGAAGGGGTGCCAATCGGTAAGCCAGTCCTTCTAAACGCAAATATCGGTTCAGTTGTTTCAGGTTTTCTGCCTCGCTTTGAGATGCGAAATAAATAGGCCTCTCTAAAAAGTTATTGGCTATCACGTCCAACAACAACAATTCAGCCCTAAACAACGCCGAAGAACTTAACGGAACTTCAAAACGAGCCACCCTGTACATCGTATCGGTTGGGGCTATCATACCGATTGCATTTTCACGGGGAATGTTGAGATACACTCCCGATGCCGACAGTTTGCTTCTCTCGCGTCCGTTATTGTATTTGTGCCTGTTCTTTTCCGAAGGGGGTGCAGCCAGCAATGCCAATGCTTTTTCAAGCTCCATCGCGTTGCCTGTGTTTTCTATCTTCACCAACTCAAACTGGTCGTACACATATTTATCAGGCGAAATGGAAAGTTTCAGGGGTTCTGAGTCGTATTTCTTTTCCGTCAACTCGGCTGCCGCCCAATCGGTGTTCAAAAGATTTGCGTTTACTACGCGAACATCGGGGCGCACTCCTTCTACGTTTTGCAAGTACCACAACGGGTAGGTATCGTTATCACCGTACACAAACAAAACAGCATTGGGAGCCAAGCTTTGCAGGTAGTTTCGGGCAAAATCGCGGGTAAAGCTGCGTCCGCTGCGGTCGTGGTCGTCCCAGTTTTGGGCAGCCATTAAACACGGAGCCGCTAAAAATGCTGCTATTAACCCTATCCATATTCCTTTGGGTATTCGGCGCTGTAATGTTTGTGCCAGCCACAGCGCGCCCAATCCTACCCAAATACTAAATACCTGAAACGACCCCACAAACACGTAGTCTCGTTCACGTGGCTCAAAGGGAGGAATGTTGAGGTACAAACAAAGGAAAAAGCCTGTGAACAGAAACAATAAAAACAACGGCCAAAACCCGTAGTTTTTGGGCGAAGCGTGGTATAGCAATCCCGCCAACCCTAATAGTAGTGGTAATAAATAATAAAAATTGCGCCCTTTGTTTTGTGCAAGGATGGCGGGCAGGTTTTCTTCGGGGGCAGAAATGGTTTCATCAAGAATGCTAATGCCGCTTACGCCGTTTCCGTGCACCGCGTTCCCGTGTCCTTGACGGTTATTTTGTCGACCTGAAAAGTTCCAAAGATGGTAGCGCACATACATGTGCAATACTTGGTACTTGAAAAAGAACTCAAGGTTCTTGTCGAAGGTCGGCGGCTTTGACGGGTCAACACCTGTCCAGCCTATGTAACCTGTTTGGCTTGAACCGTCGAAGGCATTTCCCATTCGGGGGAAGAAGGTAGTATAGGCGGGGTCAAACTTATATTCATTTTCGCGGCCTGTAACCTCGTATTTGCCCCCCGAAGGCCTCCATGCCTCTTTGCCCAGTGTAAAGTCTTTTATAGGGGCGTTAAAATACGGCCCGTGCAATAGTGAACGGCTGCCATACTGGTCGCGGTTCAGGTAGGAGAGAAACGAATAGGCATCAGCAGGTGCGTTGATATTTACCGGAGGCTTGGCAGCGGCACGAATAGGCACCATAAGGTACGAAGAGTATCCAATCAGTATAAACACCACACACAACAGCCCAATTTGCGCTGCTGCCCACTGTTTCTTATGGCTGATAAACAGCAGGGTGGTTACAATGATTAACAGGGCGGTAAAAAACAATATAATGCCCATCCCGTAAGAAGCCCCGAAACCGTTTACCATCCAACGGTCGGTGTCGGCTGCCCATTGCGGCAATTTGGGAATAACAATAAACTGAATGAAAAGAAGTAGTGCCACTCCTAATGCACTGCCCCACAGTAAACGCAACCATTGAAAGGGTTTTCCGCTCATCACAATTACTAATACAACGGCAGGAACTACCAGCAGGTTGAGCAGGTGCACACCTATGGATAACCCTACAGCAAAGGCGATAAACAGCAACCATTGGGTCTTGTTGTCTTGCGAATCGTCGTATTTAAGGGCTGCCCAAAACACCAGCATGGTAAAAAAAGAGGAAAGGGCATATACTTCGGCTTCAACAGCTGAGAACCAAAAGGTGTCGCTAAAGGTGAGGGTAAGCGCAGCAATGATGCCACTGCCCCACAGCACAATGGCTTTGTTTTTTGTAATGGGTAATTGGGCGGGATTAATCAGTTTTTGGGCAATACGAATGGTGATAAAGTAGGTAAACATTACGCAAAACGCACTTGATGTTGCACTAAGCATATTAACCCAAAAAGCTACGCGGGTTTCATCGCCGAACGATAGCAGGCTAAACAACCTGCCCAGCATTTGGAAAAGCGGTGCGCCGGGCGGGTGTACCACTTGCAGCTTGTATGAGGCCGCAATAAATTCCCCGCAATCCCAGTAGCTAACATACGGCTCAAGGGTAAGGGCATAAACCAGCAGGGCGGCAAAAAAAAGTAGCCAGCCAATGATGTTGTTGGTGCGGGAAAAATTTACCACGCATCAAAAGTAGTAAATACCTTGCTTATAACGCAAAAAGCCCCTGTTCGGGGCTTTTTTGCTTAATGAGTTATTTAATTATTGGTGTTGGGAAATTGCTGAATGTATTTCTGCAACTCGTCAACCACTTGTTTTTCGCCGTATTTATTAGCTATTGAAGCACAGTTTTGCAACGCGCCTAAAGCATAGCGTTTTTCTTCTGATACACCAATGTCTTTGGCTTTTGAGCCTTTAAAAGCTCCAAAGTATTCAAACCTTTCTTTGGCGCTCTTTATTAAGGCATTCATTAATGAACGGCCTTTTTCTTTAGCTCCTGCGGCGTAATACAAATCAACCAAGTACACCATGTTGTCGGTATATGGATAGTTGTCGTTAGGTATCGATTTCAAGCAGTGGTCGATAGCTGCAATTGCTTTTTCGTTTTTGCCTTCTGCTACAAGTGCTTCTGCCAATCGGCCAAAGTGGTTACGAACATTGTAAGGAACTAATTTGGCTTTGTCGTCAACATACATTGGGTATTTCTCCATACCGCCCCATGCGTAGGTTTCTACCAACAACTTGTTCAAGGTATCTGTATTTACACGGCCGTGAGTGTTTTGTGATGTTGATGGGGTTTTGAAGGGTACCAAACGGTACACCAATCCGCGCATTTCAAAATAATCGGTTAAGCCCATGTACACATCGTTACCGGTAGTAGTGGTAAAGCATATCGGCCTGTCGGCTGAGTTGTTTGCGATAATATCTAATAGCAACAATCCGTTTTTGTACAAAGCATTTCCGGGTAGGTCAAACGTTAATTCGTTCACACGGTTAATGGTATCGTTGGCTGCTACCCATCCGTTGGCTATGTACTTATTCATATCCACTGTGATTTTGAATTTCTTAGCAGGGATATAAGGAATGTACTCAGGTGGGTTTGCGTTGGTATTGTAGTACATGTTTGCCTCGTTGGTACTTGCTGCAAAGGCCATCATATCTTTCAACTCATAATACTCATTCGGGCTGTATTTAGGATTACCGGGTATATGAGGTATGTGTTGGTACTTGTCAATCAAGCATTGGTCTACAGAAAACGAAAGTTTAATCGGAGCTGATTCATACGCTGCGTTTCGTAGTCCGTTGGCATATTCACCATCACCCAACAAACTGTAGTTAATTACACGCACGTCTGTGCGGTATTTCTCTACGTTTTGGGCATACCACAGCGGGTAAGTGTCGTTATCACCATTGGTAAACAAGATGGCATTTTTAGGACACGAGTTCAAGTAGTCTTTCGCAAAATCAATGGTCATGTAACGGTTGCTGCGGTCGTGGTCGTCCCAGTTTTGGCTGGCCATCAACATAGGGGCAGCCAACAGACACACCACGGTAGCTGCTCCTGCTGCTGCCATTGGCGAAATTCTTTTGCTTAACCACGTTACTAGGGCTAATACTGCAAGACCGACCCACGTACAGAATACTTGGAATGACCCCACAAATACGTAATCACGTTCACGGGGTTCAAACGGTGGCGGGTTTAGGTAAATTATCAGTACTGCACCGGTTATCAGGAATAGTATTCCCAAGATAAACGAGTCTCCGCGAGCGTTCTTAATATGGAATATTAAACCGATGATACCTAAGATAAAGGGCAACATGTAGTATTTGTTGCGGCCTCTGTTTTTGGTATAATCTTCAGGGATATTGGCTTGAGGCCCAAGGCGGGCTTCGTCAACAAACGGAATACCTGAAATCCAGTTACCGTTTACCAAACCTATCATACCCTGCTCATCGTTCTGCCTTCCGCTAAAGTTCCACATAAAGTAGCGGAAATACATCCAGTTCATTTGGTAATCAATAAAGAACTTGATGTTGTTTTTATACTTCGGCTTTTGCGTTTCGCTCATGCCGCTCCACAAACGGTAGCCTTGTGCGTGGCTGGCATCGTTGTGGTCGTATATACGTGGGAAGAATATTTGGTCTTTGTCTTTGTAAACAAACTTATAGTTTTGGCCAATTACCGCATACTTGTTGTCCATGCGGCGGTAGCGTTTTGATTTTTCTTCAAACGTATAGTCTTCGCGCTTAACGGTAAAGTATGGGCCGCGCAACAACGGACGGTCGCCGTATTGTTCACGGTTCAGGTAATAAACAAGGTTAAAGGGGTCATCAGGGTTGTTCATGTCAATGGGGGGGTTGGCGCGTGAGCGTATCAACACCATTGTGTATGAAGAGTAACCGATGATAATGAACGAGAAGCACAGCAACATAGTGTTAAAGAACACTTTGCCCCTGCGGCGGGTATAAATAATGCCGTAAACGGTAGCGGCCATCAGCAATGCCATAAAGAAAATAGCACCTACACCAAAGCCTGTTTTTAGTGAATTCACAAAAAACAAGTCAAATTTTGCGGCAATTGAAGGAATACCGGGAATAACACCCAACTGAACAAACACAAGTATTACACCGCCCAACAAACCGGCAAGGATAAGACCCTTGCGAGTAATTTTACCGTTGTAACGGCGGAAGTAGTACACATAAACAATTGCAGGAATAACCAACAGGTTCAATAAATGGACACCAATTGCCAAACCGATTAGGTAACCTATAAACACCAACCATTTGTCGCTGGTGGGGTCGTCTGCATTTTCTTCCCATTTCAAAATGGCCCAAAAGGTAATGGCGGTAAAGAATGATGAAGCAGCGTACACCTCAGCCTCAACAGCAGAAAACCAGAAGGTATCGCTAAAGGTAAGGGTAAGTGCGGCCACCAAACCGGCACCCATAATGGCTATTGTATGACCCATACCCGGTTGTGCAACGGTTTTTTGTACCAGTTTGCGACCGAAGTAGGTGGTAATCCAAAAAGTAAACATTACGCAAAATGCGCTTGAAAGCACCGACACCATGTTTACCAACGGTGCAACCATTTGCAGATTATCGCCGGCAAACAATGAAAAGAAGCGGCCTATTATCAAAAACAGGGGCGCGCCCGGCGGGTGCACTACTTGCAAACCGTATGATGCCGAAATAAACTCGCCGCAATCCCAGAAGCTGGATGTTGGCTCCATGGTTAGCGCATACACGGCAAAAGCCGCCACAAACGACAACCAGCCGAAAATGTTATTTATCTTTTTGTAATTGTTCATGTCTTAGTTCTAAGCGGAAAGCAATTTTAATTTTTTGCAATTACGAATATATCCCAAGTTTTATCAAGGTTATCTTTTTGTAAAAAGAAATCCGACGTATTTATGTCAGTTGTTTGTTTGTTCTCTTCCATAAGGTTGCGACGCATCATGCTGGTAAGCAAGTTATACGGAAACGCCAATACTTTGCCGGGCAATATTTTGTGCAATCCCAATATATCCCACTTCATAATACTGCGAACCCACTTAGCATTTTGTTTGTAGTATTCGTTTACGCGGTCGTTTCCTTGCAAACCAATCATTTCTACATCGCCGAAAACTTTGCGGAAATCAGCCTCCATGCCGTCAAACGTGTATTCAAACACGTGGAAGGGGTTGCGGGCTAATGACATTTTTGCGTTTACAGTGGTGCACAAAAACACACCGCCGGGTTTCAAAATGCGTTTAGCTTCTTTTATAAAACCCAAGGGGTCGTTCAAATGCTCAATAAACTGAAACGCCGTTACCACGTCAAAACTTGCATCGGGTAGCGTAATAGGCGGTACCGTGCAGTTTATAAACTCAAGGTTGGTAATGTGTGCGTTGTCTTTTTTGTTTTGTGCTACCGTTTCCACACTGTAATCTACCCCAACGGCACTTTCGGCAAATTTTGCCAAATGAATGGTGCCGTATCCGGTACCACAGCCTATATCGGCTACGCGCTTGCCTTTCACAAATTCTTCAGCCCATTCGTAGGCATAAAAGCAGCGTTGCACTGTTACGTTATTAGAAGGCTCAAAACTAGGCCTTTCCCTGTCGTGTATCTTAGCCATAAATTATCTCCAAACGGCAAAAATAGCAAAGATTTTAAGCCTGCCAATAGGTATGCAATTACATTGACCTAAAAACACATAGCTTAACGTTTGCTAAACCCGCCCTTAACAACCCAAGATGGGCAAACTGTGCCCTAGCGTTGCTTTTGCATTATACACATAAGTATTGGGTGCGTTCAAAAAAACATGAAGTTTTTGCTGCAGCCCGAAAAACAAAAAAGCCCGCACATAGTGCGGGCCTTATCAACTTTTAAAAAGTGGTTTATTATTACTTGATGATAACAAACTTGTGAGTACCCATAGCAGTAGGAGTGCTAATGTTGATGAAGTACACACCGTTGTTAAATTCAGATGTATTTAGGCTTAGGTTTTGACGACCGAAGGCGTTTTCAACTTCGTAAGCATTTACAACTGTTTTACCTGTGATATCTGTAACGATGATTTTAACATTTTCCATAACCGGCATGTTAAACTCAACATTAAGAATGTTTTGAGCAGGGTTTGGATATACCAACGCTTCTACTTTACGGGCAACTTCAGGAACGTTCACAACAGTGATGTTGATGGTTGTGCTGTCGTTTCCGCAACCAGAGAAGGCAATAAGCTTAACTGCTTTAGGACCGTCTGAAGGGAACGTATAGGTTGGGTTTTTAGCAGTATCGGTATCACCGTTACCAAAATCCCAGAAATACTTATCAGCGTTTAGTGAGCTGTTGGTGAATTTGTAAGTGTAACCACCAAATTGTACTTGACCGTTACCTTGTGCAGTAGCTTTTACGTAGTTGATAGCTGAGTTGTAAGTTTCACTTTGTGGATCCCACTTAGTCCAGCAATCAGTCCAAGTATCGTTTTGTGCAAATGCACCACGGTAAGTTGTAGTAGTAAAGAACGCATTTTGCAATTTAGCATCAGTAAAGTTGGCGCCGGTTAGCAATGGTGAAGTAGCGTTAGGTTTCAAATCAGGGTTAGCAAATGTATAAGGATCGTTCAAACGCAAGTCGGTTGAAAGAACAACAGTATCGTTGTTGAAACCTGTAGTTTTTACCCAAGTGTTAATATCAAACGAAGCAGTGTTGCTACGGAAGTTCCTTGTGAAACCGGCCATTACGTTGTTTTTGAATGCAAGAGCACCGTTGGTAGCGTTGGTTGATGAAGCTGAACCATCGATAAACAAACCATCAGTGTAACCGGCAAATGCTGAGTTGAATACTGAAGTAGCTGAGTTACGACGGATTTGCAAAGCACGAACGTAGTTGCTGTTGATTGATTGACCAGCAACAGCGCGAGGACCTACAACGGTAATGTTTGAGAATACAGGAGATGTTTGAGGAGTGTTGCTTGAACCGGCAGCATCGTTATCAGATTCAAATGAAGCTGAAGAGCCAGAACCTGGGTCAGCGATAGCTGGGTCGCGCAATACTACACCAAATTGAATTTTACCACGGAAACCGAAGTCAGTATCAAAATCATCATCCCATCCACGGTTACAGATAAGGTATTTACCATCTACAGTACCGCCAAACCACTCGTAAGAGTCGTCAAAAGCTTCGGTTACTTGTACGTAGCTGATTTTTGTTCCGCTACCTACACCGCCCATAGTAAGTGAGTTAATCTCTTGGTTAGGGTTCAAAGGAACACCTGCATATTCAATACGAACGTATTTCAATTCACCTGAGTTATCAGCATCGTCGTTACCACCGTAAGTACCTTTAACATCGGTAATACCTTCAACAATAGCAGTACCGCCGGGAACGTTGATAGTAGCCCTACCCAACAATACTACACCACCCCAGCTACCACGTTTGCGGCTACCTGCTGGTTGGTTAGATGTGAAAACGATAGGTTGAGTTTTAGTTCCTATTGCAAATAGTTTTGAACCGCGAGTGATAACCAAAGTACCTTTAGTAGCAGAGTCACCTTTGATAATAGTACCGGGTTGGATTGTAAGTTCAGCGTTGTTTGTAACAAACACGATGTTTTTCAATTCATAAATTTTGTCGCTGGTCCAAGTAGTGTTAGTGGTGATATCTCCGGCAACAACTACAGTTTGAGAAACCAATGAAGTGATTTGAATTGATTTAGTGATGGTTTTTGGAGGACAGTTACCGTTACGAACCACTAAAGTGATGTTGTAAGTACCGTTTGAGGTATAAGTGTAAGGAGCTGGTGATTGAACAGTAAACACGTCGTTTGTGCTGTTAGGGTCACCAAAGTTCCAAGAGTATGAAGTAGCGTTGGTTGAGTTGTTAGTTACTGATACTGTGGCACCGTTTACGTTTACTGTAAAATCAGAAGTAGCAGTATAGTTAACACCGTTGGTGTAGTTTTCGCCTTGAGCATCCCACTTACACCAGCAATCAGCCCAAGTATCGTTTTGTGAAAACGCACCACGGTAAGTAGTAGTTGAGAAGAAACCGCCTTGTAGTTTAGCATCAGCAAAAGCAGCACCTGTTAAAGCAGGAGAACCTGTGTTTGGCCTCAAATCAAGAGCGTTGAAAGTAGTTTGGTTAACAACGTTAATATCAGAACTGTTAGTTACGCTGTCGTTACCTTTTCCTGTAGCGTTACCCCAAGCGTAAGCATCAAAAGAGCCTTGGTTGGTGTAGAATTTTTGGTTGGTTGGGATACCTGCAAACAATGTGTTACGAACATCTAGAGTACCTGCGGTTGCGTTGGCAACAGCTGCAGCACCGTCAACCATAATACCGCGAGGGTAACCGGTAACTACTGAGTTGAATAGTGATAGGGCTGTGTTACGACGCAATTGCGCAGCACGAACGAAGTTTGTGTTGATGCTGGTTGAAGACGTTTGCAATGGCCCGATAACAGTAATGTTTGAGAATACAGGAGCTGTTTGAGGAGTGTTGGTTGAACCTGTACCGTCGTTATCTGATTCGAAAAATGATGAAGAACCTGAACCTGGGTCGGCGATAGCCGGGTCGCGAACAACAACACCAAACTGTACTTTACCAGTATAACCGAAATCTGTATCAAAATCATCATCCCAACCGCGGTTAGCAATAAGGTATTTAGCGTTTACAGTACCGCCAAACCACTCGTAAGAGTCGTCATAAGCTTCGGTAACCATAATGTGAGAGATTGAGGTTTTGCGACCTACACCACCCATAGTAAGTGAGTTAATCTCTTGGTTAGGGTTCAAAGGAACACCGGCAAATTCAATACGGATGTATTTCAAAACACCTGATGAATCATCGTCGTCGTTACCACCGTAAGTACCTTTAGCATCAATAATGCCTTCTACTTTTGCAGTACCACCCGGTACGTTGATTTTTGCATTACCTAAAAGTACCAAACCACCCCAGCTACCGCGAGTACGGCTTCCTGCAGGTTGGTTGCTGGTAAATACTATCGGTTTTTCTACTGAACCTACGGCATATATTTTAGAGCCGGGGGTAATAACCAAAGTACCTTTGGATGCTGAGTCACCCATAATAACGGTACCGGGCTCAATTGTTAGAGTTGCTCCGTTGGTAACGAACACAATGTTCTTTAGTTCGTACCTGTTGTTAGCAGTCCATGTGGTGTTAGTAGTAATGTCGGCATTCACTACTATCTGTCCGAACATGAAGCTTGCTGCAAACACGGCAAGTAAAGTAAAAAATAATTTTTTCATGTTTCTTGATGATTTTTCTTTGGGTGCAAGATTAGAAGCCCCACTTTGTGTGTGTGTTAAAACTTGGTTAAAAGAATGTTAAATGCCTATTTGATAAAAACACAATTCCCTGTAAATAAGCCGTATAATAAAAACGCCCCTTTAGTAAAGGGGCGCTTAAACTATAATTTTATCTAAAACAGTTAACGTTTTGTTAACGTAGGCTGTACGAGGCACCAAAGCTGATTGTACGGCCTTGGGTGTAAGAGGTAAAGTGAATGTCTTCGTTGCTCTCAAAACTATCCATCTTACCGTTTTTGTTACGGTCTTGGTAGAAGATTAGTTTTTGTGCAAGAATGTCTGATACGCTCAGTTTCAAATCAAACTTGCCAAACTTGCGGCTTATTTGCAAATCCCAAACGGTACGTGGGTTTTCCCACAAGTGAGGGAACAAACCTGCATCACCTGTACCTACAAACACAATACGACGACCTACACGGTTAACCGATGTTGCAATCTGCAAGCCTGATTTCAATTCCTTCATTTGTGCACCAACGTTCAACACGTAAGGAGATTGACCTTGCATTGGGCGGCTTTTTTGAGTAGAGCTGGTAACGTTGCTCAAATCTACCTCACCGATGATGTAGGCAAAGTTTCCAAACAACACAAAGTTCTTAAAGAACTCGCTGTTCTTTTTAATAAAGCCAAGGTTGCGGCGGGCTTCTATTTCAATACCGTACAAAGTAGCTTTAGGGGCGTTTTTGTAAGATGCGTTAAATGAACCTGCACCCGCGTTAGGAATAATAATACCTTCAATAGGGTTTGTAAAGTCTTTATAAAACGCAGATACTGAAAGTAGCTGTCCTTCGCCGGGGTAAATTTCGTAGCGAATGTCGAAGTTGTTAATTGTAGCGCGTACCAACGAATCGTTACCGGTTACTACGCTAAAGTTGTTGTAGTCAAAGAAACCGAAGGGGGCTAGTTCCCTAAACTCAGGCCTTGAAACTGTGCGGCTGTATGATGCACGAATGTTGGTTGTGGCCGACATTTCATACGTTAAGTTGATAGAGGGCAATGGGTCAGCGTTTTCTTTGCCAATGCTCACAGGGTCACCGGAACCTTGCTTACGCGAATCCAAACGTTGTACAAAGCTCTCGTAGCGAACACCCCATACAGCCCTAATCCTGCGGCCAATACGGTTGTCAAACATTATGTAAGCAGCACGCAAGTCTGAGCTTGCAGTGTATTTATCGTTAGGGTTAGTGGCTTCAGCCATCAAAAACCCGTTTTCTTGTGCAAATATTTTATCAACCGGTAAGTAGAAACGTGGGTCTAAACCGCCAATGTTTGCGGTATAACCTGTAAAGCGCGCATCAAAGCTACGGCTACGGGTTTGGAAGTAAGCACCTACCTTCATGTCGGTTTTTACACTGCGTATTTGCTTCAACGGAATCAACACATCACCGCCTACGCTGGCAAGCTCTTCTTTCAGGCGTTGGAAAAAGCGTGCGCCAAAACGCTCACTGGGGGCGGGCCCTAAGAATACGTTGTAAGTACTATCAGGAGCTGTAGTTCCTTTTTGGTATTGAATAATACGGTAATTAGGTATATCGCGTTGGATGTTGTTGTAACCGCCGGTCCAAGTAAATTTAATCTTGTTTTTGGGGAACATGTGTTCTCCGGTAAGCTGTGCTGAGTAAATGTGGTTTTGGGTATAAAAATACGACTCCGCCTTTTGGTTTTGGTCAGCATCGTAGTTGGTTCCCCAACGGTGAATAGTTTGGTCTTCAGCATTAACGTTGTAAAGGTTTTTCAACGATATTTTGTTGTTCTTGTTGATTTTATACGACAAGTTCCACAAAGCACCCCACAAAACTTCGGTTATATACTGGGTATCGTTTACATCCAATAGTAATTGGTTATCGGTACTTTCTACCAAACGTTGTTGGCGGCGTATAGGGTTGGTTTTGTATGAGTGGCTATAGCTAAGTCCAAATACACTTGCAAATTCAGATTCAGACGAGTCTTTTTTAAACACTTGTCCCATTGAGAATGAAAGGCTGGCGTTGGGCATTGCCGTCATTTTGGTACTACCCCAATCGTTTTTAAACTTTTGCGAGTTGGCAGTTGTTTTTTCCATCCTGCCTAAATTGTCTTGTGTTAAGCCTTCGGGCAATTTGCGGCTGTTATCAAAACCGGCCCAGTCAAGGCTTCCGCCTTCATAATCAAAAAATGTTTTTCCGGTAGTAACTGTGTTGTATCCGGTGCTAAGTGAAAAGTTGTAATAATTAGCAGCGGGGAAATCCCTTGTGTTCAATTGGATAATACCACCCGAGAAATCACCGGGCATATCAGGTGTAGCAGCTTTGCTAATCACCATGTTGTCCAACATACCCGCAGGGATAATGTCAAACGAAAATGCACGACGGTCAGGTTCGGTGCTGGGTAGTGGTGCGCCGTTCAGGTAGGCTGTGTTATAACGGTCGTTCAAGCCGCGTATTACCGCAAACTTACCGCCTTGTATACTGGCGCCGCTCACCTTTTTAAGCACATCGCCCGAGTTGCTCACAGGTGATTGCTTTATAATGTCGGCTGATATACCGTCACCGATTTGGATAGCTGTTTTTTGCTGAACCAGCAGTGCGTTAATCGATTCCTTTTTATAGGTAGCCTCAACTACTACTTCGCCCACTTCACTTATCACTTCCTGCATGGTAACGTTAACCGTTACGTTAGCGCCTTTGGCAACAATAATATCGCTGATGCGTTTTGTTGAGTAAGAAACGTATTTAACCTCTATGGTGTAAGTACCGGGGGCTAAATCGCGGATGGCATAGTCGCCAAAAAGATCGGTTGTAGTAAACTTACCGTTGTTTAGTACCTGTATGGTAACGCCCACCATTTCTTCGCCGGTTGCTTCATCAACCACTTTTCCTGAAATAGTGCCGTTTTGGGCAAACGATGATAATGCCAATAGCATTAACAATAAAGAACCCAGGATTTTTAATTTCATATAATACTTTTTGCTGCCGCAAAAGTATTTCTCAACAAATTTTTGCCAGTTAGTGGATTGTTAAGTAAAGGTTAAAGAATTGTTACTTGCTTTTGGCAAGGCCAAACAATCAATTATTTAAAGGTTATTCCTACTTTTTTTAACACCCTTTTGATGGTGTTTTTAGTAGTTTCCTTCAAATCCGTCTGTATTTGCTTCAATTTTCCTTCCTCCGGACGTGCCTTAAACACTGTGTCGTGATAGGGTACTGCACCATCGCGGGTTTGGGTATAATAGTAGCCGTAAATGCTTTTACGACTTTCGTTTTCGGGTACGTTTATGCGACCGTAACCGTGGTAGCTTATCTCGTTCGTTTCAAAAATAAGGCAGCGGTTAAATTTAGGCTCTGCTACCTTTTCCATTTTGGTTACATCGGGGTTCCACATTTCTAAGCCACCCCCATACTCGGGCAACCAGTGCTTATTAAGGTAGATAAGTATGTTTAACCTGCGGTGCAGGTTGTGTTTGCGATGTATGTTAAAATCGATGTGTATATCCAAAAAGCTGCCTTTGCCTCCTTGGTGCAATCCGCGGCCTTCGGCATCGTCAGTCATCACCACTTCTTCTTTTATATTACATACCTGTTGTATCCATTTGTACATATCAGGCGATGACAAATCGTTGATGATTTCAGAGAAAATAGGGTTAAAGTCTTCAATGTTACTTCCTTCTGCCTTTTTCTCGTTCAGCCCTTTGTATTTTTTGTTGAACAACTCGTATGGAGGGAAGTTGTCAAACGCTGCCGAGGCAGTTTCAGGCTTTAAAAAATCATCGATAATTATATGTGGGTACGGATGGTTGGTTTTAAACTCGTTCGACATGGCGGCAACGGTTTCAGGGACTAACAACCTTTCGCTGATATGTTTCATTGTACTGATGTTCTTATTTAGAAAGATTACAAATGTAGTAAATAGGTTGAGTGTTTATAATCCAACCTCTTTGCATCAAAATAATTTAATACTTTCTTAAAAGTATGTGCTGATTGGCGGTAAGCAGGTTACGGTACACGCGGTTAAGCTGTTGCTTTTCCATAAGGGCTGTCATTCCCAAATGCGAAAAGATGTTGGTGGTTATTTGGGGCACCCATGCTGATATAGCCAATACTGTTTCGGCTCCCTCAATCATTAATGCTTCTCCTATTCCTGTTCCGCTTATGTGCGCATCCCAAGTGGCCTGCGCCGATTTATGAAATGCTGCTGCGTGTTTATCTACACTAATGCGCGCTTTGTTCAGCAGTTGGTTTATTGTTTTGCTGCGCTCGCTATTGTCCGCGTGTTGCTTGGCGTATTTTTCTGCTTCTTCAACAAATGAACGATACAATCCCAATACTACCGCGCCAAAAGAGTATTGTGCAAACAATGTAAACGGAAAGCTGTACACTTTATAGTGGTTGTAGCTTAACTGAGGTTTTGATAAATCAAATACTAACTCATCAGGTACAAATGCGTCCGTTACTTGTATCGAGTTGCTTTCGGTGGCTTTTAGCCCAAAAGCGTCCCAGTCTTGTAATACATTAACTTGTTCCGGCGTCAGTGTAAATGCTTTTATCTCGCCATTTTCATCGGTCGCCGATACAGTAAAAAATGTAGCTATGCCGGTTCCGCTGCAATACTTCCAGCTTCCGTTTATTGTGTATCCTCCGTTCGTTTTTTTGGCTGTACCAACATGTCCGCTGCCGGCCAACACGGCGTTCTCAGCAGAAAACAGTTTTTGCGCAGTCTCCTCGCTGTAGTAGCCTGTAAAATAATTTCCTCCGCTTCCAATGGCGGCCATCCAGCCTAATGTACCATCAATATAGGAGCAGTTTTCAAATACCGCTAGTGCTTGCGGCAGGGTTGCTTCAGCACCGCCCAGTTCTTTGGGTACAAACAGCTTTAGTAATTTGTATTTGTATAGCAACTCCAAAACCGACTGAGGAAGCCGCTTGTTTCTTTCGGCCTCTATTGCGGTTTGCTTTATCTGCTCTATTTCGTGTGTATGGAATGCTATCATTGTTGCAACAACGGGTTTTATTTCTTTTTAACCAAACTAAAACGACTAATGACCTCTTTGTCGTGCACATTCGTACAACAACATTCCGGCGGCTACCGATACGTTTAACGATTCTATTGTGCCTGTCATGGGTACTTTTAGTAAGGTGTCGCAGCGTTTCAGGTATTCGGGCGAAACACCTTCTTCTTCGTTGCCCATTATCAATGCCAGCGGAGTTTTAAGGTCGGCTTGCCAGCAGTTTACCGCTCCTTTTTCAGTAGCAGCCGCCAGTTGCAAGCCTGAGTCGTGCAGGTATTCTAATGCGTTTTTAAGGTTATGGGTACGGCACACGGGTATTTTCATCAATGCGCCCGCACTGGTTTTAATGGCGTCTTCATTTATTGCTGCCGCCCCTTTTGAGGGTATCAGCAGGGCATGAACCCCCATACACTCTGCGGTACGGGCCAATGCACCAAAGTTGCGCACATCGGTAATGCGGTCAAGTACCAACACTAACGGAGTTTCGCCGCGCTCAAAGGCTTGTTGCACCACTTCATCAATTTCCTGATACTCTACCAATGCAGCATACGCCACCACACCTTGGTGGTTTTTGTTACGGTCGGCTACTTTAAAAAAGCGGTATTGGGGCAGGATTTGGTGTGGAATTTCCTGTTCTTTCAGCATTCGGCGAAGCTGTGTTACCAGTTCTCCCCGTGCGTTTTCTTCAATATATACCCTATCGATGGTTTTACCGGCTTCAATAGCCTCAATTACGGGCCTCACACCGTATATTACCTGTTGTTGCATGTGCGTAGAAGCGGGTTTTGCCGCAAGGGGCAAAGTTCGTAAAGTTTTTGGATTTGTTGATAAACAAGTGAATCCCTTGTGCTAATGCGCGCCGTTTACATTGTAAGCGTACCTATTTCTTCTTGCAAAGGGGTTTTTAAAATCCTGCGCTCTTTGGGGAAATAATTGTTGGTGCGGTTGCCAAGGTTTTTGAAGTAACCCAGGCCGATGCCCTGAAAAGTAGCAAGTTTCCAGCCTTTGATGCCGCTATCGTCAAAAATGGCGTCTTTGCGTAAATACTTTACCGCCTCGGTTATTTCTAACTCATAGCTTTCAAAAATTTCTTTGTTGCGGATGATAGAGTTGGCCAATCCTTGTGCGGGTAGTAACTCGCCTTTCATTAACTCTCCTGTTTCTGTTCCGAATGAAACAATGTACAGTTTCTCTGCCAACAGATTAAGGTCTTCATCGTACTTCGCGGGAAAAGCACACCACATGATATTACGCTCGAAAAAGGCCAACGGATAATCTGCGCTAAAGTAGTTGGATAGTTCTGCGCCTATTTTTCTTGCCGCTATAAAAAGAGGTTTCTTTGTTCTTGAAAGCTTGGTTTCGTTATCGCCTTTCTTTTGCAAAACCGCGCAATAAAACCCTTCGGCTTTTACTAAGTGGGGATAAAAACGATACCCGATATTCGACTCGACAATGCCTGCGCCTTGGGGTAATGTCAGTTTCACTTCTTCAAGGCCGAATTCACGGCACATCCACTCTACGTTTAGTTCGTTTTCTTCGGGAGCATGGGTACAGGTTGAATAAATCAAGTGCCCGCCGTCTTTCAGTGTCTTGATGGCTGATACCAATATGCGCTGCTGGCGTTGACTGCACAGTTGCACGTTGGCTTCGCTCCATTCTTTAACTGATTCGGGTTCTTTGCGGAAAAGTCCTTCCCCGCTGCACGGTGCATCACAAACCACTACGTCAAAAAAACCTTCAAGGGCTTCAAAATCTTTAGGGTCGTTATTGGTAACAATGGTGTTGGGGTAGCCCCATTTTTCAAGGTTATCGCGCAATACCCCCACGCGTGTTTTTATCACCTCGTTTGCCACCAATAGACTGTCTTTCGATATCGTACTTACTAATTGAGTGCTTTTACCCCCCGGCGCTGCGCACAAATCCAATACTTTTATCGCTTTGTTTTGCGGGTTGATTTGTTGCAGGGCATAGCCCGTGAACATACTCGCCGCTTCTTGCACATAGTAGGCTCCTGCCTGAAACAAGGGGTCGAAGGTAAAAACAGGGCGAGCGGGCAGGTAATACCCGTCGTTGCACCAAGCTACCTTTGGGTAAGGCAGCGTTGTTTTTATCTTTTCGGGGTTTATCCGTAACGATACCGGTGCGTCAGCACCAATGGCAGCGACATATTCGTTAAATCCGGTTTGCAGTTGTTGCTGCATCCTGATTGAAAAAGGCTCGGGCAATTCCCTTATCATGCGCCAAAGTTACCGCCAATTATATTCATCTTCTACGGGTGCTTGTTGCTTTTGTTTCTTGCCGTATTTTTTAATCAGCTTTTTAAACTGTTTGTTCTCCGCAAGGTTATCAAAGTTGTAGTCCATTGTAAGATTGCTTGCCCAATAGCCTTTTTTAAGGCTTTCTTCCAGCCAACCCAGCGTTTTTTCAGTATCCCCGCTGTTGTTGTAAACCATCGCTATGTAATACGCCATATCGCCAAGTCTGTAATCATCCGGCTGGGTAGGTTCACAAGCAAAGTAAAGTTTCCCGCACTCAGCCGCTTCTTCATTGTATAAATATCCACTATTGTCTTTTACATAATAGATGTATTCATACGCCAGCGAAATATCTTTACGTTCACGAGCTGCCTTGGCTAAATACATTATCGCGGTATCTACAGTGTGTTCGTAGCTGTAGCGCGCACTTTGGAAAAGGCTTAAATAGGTATCCGACGAGGTTTGAGGATCATTTTCTATCACTCGCAAATACAGTGCATACGCGCTATCGTTGTTGCCTTCGCTAAGGTATATGTTTGCCAACTCAAGAGCCGAGTTAATATCTGTTTGCTGAGTAACCAACAATCTTTCTTTTGTAGCTATTAATTCTGTTCTATCCAGCTCCTCTTGTATCTTTTCGTTTATTCTTTCTGTCTTGTAGCCTAAATAATTGATTTTATCATCAATGCTGATTGCCTTTTCATAATACTTAAGGGCACTATCCCATTGGCTGTTGTAATAAAATATCTCGCCAATGTTAAAATACGGATAATAGAAGTTGCTATCGGCCTCTATCCCCTTTTTAAAGAGGTTCATTGCTTTTGCTGTGTCTTCGTTGTGCAGGTATATTAATGCAAACTCGTTGTAATAGTCCGCGTCAGGTTTACCATATTTTAGATATCGGTTCATGGTTGCTTCTGATAAAGCAATGTCCATCACCGACTCAGCAGATGCTTTTATTGAGTATAAATATTTGTCGGCCGGTTTGTACTTAATTGCCTTTTCATAGTTGGCAATAGATAAGTTCCAGAACTTTAACCGTTGACCCAATTTATATTGGTAGAAATCGCTCTTTTTAAGATACAAATCTCCCAAGCTTCGATAGGCAACCGATTCCGTTGAGTCGGCTTTAAGCGCCCTTAAAAGGGCTTCCTCTGCCTTTTCGTAATATCCTTTTTCAAGGTGGTATTTACCAATGTTGCACAGCGTAAAGGCGTTGTTCGAGTCTAGGCTATACGCCATTTCATAATACACAAGCGCAGAGTCTTCTTCGCCTTGTTTTTCGTAATAGGCTCCGATGTTGTTAATGATGTTGGTTTTTTCAGGAGCCAGTTCGTGTGCCATTTTGCTGTAAAACACAGCACTCTCATAGTCTTCTTTGTGTTCTCCGTAGTGGTAGCCTAATTTAAAATAGGCAATGGCTACGGGGTTCTTTTCTATCACTTCATTCAGTAGCACTTCCACACTATCGTACTGCTCCAACTCACTGTAAACGTCCGATATGCCAATAGTAGGCATGCTCCAGCGTGGAGCGATGCTATGGCTTTTGCGCAGGTACACCAAGGCTGAATCGTAGCTTGCCATATTGTATAGCAGCCTGCCTTTTAAAAATAATGGCAATGGATTTTTAGGGAATGCTGTAATTGCGCTATCCATCATCTTTATTCCACGTTTCCAGTCGTCGGGTTGGTTTGAGGCAAATATTCCCGCGGCCTCCATGCACTGGCGGGTAAGTTTTACAATGGGTGAGTTGGGGTCGTCGGGAGCCATCAAACTGCGGGCCTTGCGTAGTTTCTCTACCCCTTCTTCGTAAAAGTCGCGTTTGGTTTTATCGCTCATTCCCCACTTATCGTTGTAGCTGTAAAACGCATTAATGGTGATTTGCGCATCGTTAAGTAAGGCTGCTTTTATGTCTTCGGTGGCATCAAAAACACCGGGGCCGTTTTTGCCCGCTCGGTTTTTAAAGGCTGTGTAATAATCCCATGCCGATTTTCCCTTGGGTGAGGTCAGCTTTTTATTGTCTAGTGCATCATAAAATTTGTTGTACAACTCTTTTAATACGCTATCGCTGGTTTGCAGGGTGCGTATTGCCGAGCGGCCTTTGTTTGAGGCCAGTTTAATGGTGTGCTCTGCGGCGGCCATTTTTGCAATGGCGTTTTGTTTCACCGCATCATTTACCAATACAAGGGTGGCGTTTTGCTTTTCGGTGCAGCAATACTGAGGACTTTGACGGAACGCTTTGCCCGTTACGGCAATCAGGTCTTCGTCGGTAACAATGGTTGCTTCTTCTACGTTGCGTTGAACATAGTCGTACAATTCACGCACGGTTACTTTGCCATCGGCAGGGCGACTGTCAGCCAAACCGCGTAGTCCGTTCATAAAAAAGTAAGAGAACACCCCTCTTCCTTGTCCCCAAGAGTCGCTCTCTTCTGATTTTTCATCGGCAGCACAGCTTATAAATTGAATTTCGCCGCTGTTCTGCTCCATGATTTTATTTACGTAGGCCTTGGTGCCCTCTTTGCTTCCGGCCAATTCGTTGGTGCGGCAGGCATCGGTTACCAATATTACGTTGGTCTTTTTCTCTGTGATTATTTTACGGATTTCGTCTTTGATAAAGTACACGTGAATCACCCCGCCGCCAAAGGCATACAGGCTGGGGTCTTCAACAGGCGGTAAATCCGAGGCCAACAAAAACGCCTGTGCTTCGCCGTTGGCATCGCCGTGTCCGGCAAAATAGAAAAAGAAGGTGCTGCCTTCTTCCATGCGGTTTTTGAGTTTAAGCAACTCTTTACCCACGTTGGCCGAAGTCGCGTTTTTGTTCAGCAATAAGCGCACGTTGTTTGAGTCGACTCCTAAGTCTGATTCTTTTACTAAAAAGTCGTAAAAGTCTTGGGCGTCCTCATCGGCATAGTTCAGGTCACCTATGTTTTCGTAATCCGAAATCCCGATAATCAAGGCGTATATTTTGCCTTTGCCGTTTATGGCATCCGGCTTTTGTTTGATAAGCTCTATCTGTGCTTGCAAGTGAGCAAACACAAACAGGGAAACTATAACCAATACGGTTTTTCTCATGACATTTAGGATTGTTATGCTACCCACCATTTGCGGGCTTCTTCAAAGTTGCCTGCGCGAGCCAGCCAACCACTATAGATTATTTTGAATTCGTCGGCATAATTGGATAGTACCATTGCGTTCTTGTAGTACTCCCCTGCTTCTTGCATATAGCCTGCTTCTTCTAATTGTGATGCGGCTTTTACATAATCAAGAGCCGTTACAGTATACGTTTCTAATTGTTTCGCTATCCCTGAAAGAAACGCTTGGGCTTCTTCGTCTTTTATTATGCTGAATGTGTAGCGGGCGCAGTTGGGTTTGCCTTTGGGATAGGCCACCCAGTAATAGGTTTTGCCGGGACGAAACCAAAATGTTTGTGCCGAAAGGGTGAGCGATGTGCCGTTTACATCCAACTCCAACAACTTGGTGTCTTCGTTTTCGTTCTCAAAAAACACTACAGTATAGGTAGTAGTGCCGCTATCCTGTGCCCATGTAAGGGTGATGTTTTCACCGTGTTTCTTTTCGCCATACACGGGGGTTAGCATCAACGGGCGTGTGCAGCCGCTGCGCTCCACGCCGCCTTTGGTTTGCATATACTCACTGTGGTAGCTTTCAGCATCTTTGTGTTTTTTGTTAAACTCTTTCCATATAAACTGCAAATAGGCAGTGCTTTCGTCGGCGGGTTGTTTTTCAGCCTCTTTAATAAGATTATCTATTTTGTACTCGCCGGCTTTGATAAGCTTTATGGTTTTGTAGTTTTTGTGCAACAGCACCAATTCTTCGCCCTTGCCTATTTTTACCACCGCTCCTTTGTAGAAGGGGGTTTTGGTGGCAACAGCCGTCCATGCTTTGTCGGCCGCTTTGTTTTTGTATTGTACTTTACCTTTTAGCGAGAAGGCCACAAACTCATTATCGCCGCCATTGGCCCTAAGGCTTATTGTCAATAGGGCAAAGAATATGATTATCAGGTTTTTCATCGCTTACTTTTGGTTTATATACGTTTAGTTACAATTTGGTAAATACTATGTTGTTAAATGTTTGAAATTATACCTTTTAGTGGTGGCCAAAAACGGTGTGGTAGCCGTACTTTTCTTTTAGCCAGGTAGCAAACCCGTCGTAAAAATACAATACATCTACCGACAGGGCGATACCCGCCAATATGGGCGACATATCTATTTTCAGCCCGAATTTCGACAGGAAGAAAAACGAAAGATACACCATTAACACAAACGTGAGCAGCTGTATGATTTTGGTTACCAAGTGGAAGAATTTGTGCTGACGGATGTAAAACTTGGTAAAAAAGAACACGTGTATCCAGCAAATAATAAAGGCCAGTACCATTGACAACCACGATGGCACTTTGTTGATGTATTTTCCTTCAAGGATTGAGCTGATAATGTTTGCATGGATAATGACGCCGTACATATCAGGGAAAGCTTTGCCGCTGAACTTTGGGTTCATGGGCGTGAAGCGGTTTTCTTCTATCACTTTGGTTTTTAAATCCGGCCCTAAGAAACCCATCAACACTATTTTGTCCTTCATCACATTGATGTCAAGTGCAGTGTCTTCCAGCTCAAAGGCATCTATTATGTGGTATTGATCTTGCCTGCGGCTGTAATTAATGGTTTCAAGGGGTTTGCCCCTGCCTTTCAACGCTTCATAGGCGGCCGGATTGTATTTTTTAACAATGGCTGTGGCAAACGCTTCTTGGGGAGTTTTGGTAAACTCATAAAAGGGTTTGAAGTAGCGCACGGGATAGGTGGAGTCTTTGCCTATGAAATTTATATAGCCCCACGTTGGGTTGGTGAGGGGTAACGCCGTAGTTACTACTTCCGAGCGGTAATTTTCATGGCCTTTCCCTGAAAGGTATGAAGCCATTACCATATTGGGCGTGTTATTGATTTCAGCCGTTAACAGCGAATCAATAAAGGGGTCTTTATTTTTTAGCAGTTGTATGTCAAACCCTATCACCGCGGGGCCTGCTTGTTTAATGCGTTGTAACTGTTGCAGCAAACCGAAACGGTTGTTATAGCCCACATTTACAATAATGATGTTACTGTCTATCGGGGCTTCTTTTTTTATTTTGGTGAAGTAAATATCGCTGAACTCAAAATCCTTTAGCCCGTGTTTCAACGGATCCAGTATTTTAAAGTTAAACGGGATGTAAGCAAAAAGTGCCATCACAAGGAAAACCCCTATGGTGGCACCAATACTGTCGCGTATAAGATATTTACCTTGCATGGCAGTTTATTTACGTGGTACGCATTTTACTGAAATTCTTGTAATTGACCAATTGGCGGGAGCTATTAATTCATCGCGGGTGCTTTCGCCAACCCCTTTTAGCAGTTGTTCCAGCGGGCTTCCTCCCCTTTCTCCTGATTTTTCCCTTAGCACACCCTCTTGTTTAAATATTTCAAGGTTGTTGATGGGTTCAGCGCTGGTAAACATCATGTAATTCAACGTTCCTACACTATCGCTAACTCTAAAGAGGCGCGCAGCGCCCAACGGCGCATTTTGCTTAATTTCAAACGTTTGTTTGTCAACGGCAGGGTAAGTGTTTTCGCCCGTAATACTGCGGGGGAACAACAACGTCATTTTTGAATTTTTATCAATCGAGAAGATATACACGTAGCGTTTGTTTCGGTCCCAATACGCTTCGTTTACTTCATCTACTGTAAATACAAGACCCATCGTATCGCCGTACATTACCTCGGCACCGTCGCCCAACAACTGACCGTTTGATGATTTCCTAAGTGAGAACGAAAAAGGGAAACTGCCGTCATCGGGAGGGCTTTGCAGCGTTAACCACGATTTCACTTTGGCAATACGCAAAATGTATTCTTCTAAACTATCTGCCAACGATTGTTCAACTCCTTGGTTTTCGTTGATTTCAAAATAGTTGGTGCGCGCAGGCATTGAGTAGCTGCGGGTACCGTCGTCGTATTGACGGTCGGGGTTCACCAATGCATACTCTATTTTGTTGTTTTTGTAACGACCTACTAACACGTAATCAGCGTCAGCGGGGTTGTTTACCATCGTTACTATCGAAAATTTCTTAAACCGTTCTTGCAATACCTTGGCCAACGCTTGGGTTGCCGGTAGGTTAATGGCAAGGGTAGAATCGGTAATCAGTTTATCGGTTTTTAGCTGGGTTCCGATGGTTTCGGGGTTTTTGTCGGCGTAGGTTACTATCCAGTTGTTTTTATCGTAGTATATCTCTTGGTACGAAAACGAATTGGCCGATGCTTTGTAGTTTTTATCGGCAAGCGTTTTGGCACTCGCCACCAAACTTTTATAATCAAATGCGCTGTTGTATATGTAGATTTTCACTGCTGCCGAGGCATCCATTACCACATTGGTAACTTCAAAATCATCGCCGGGTTTCAATCCTTTGGGGTCACCCTCAATTATTTTTGCATAACAACGGTTAGGACCGTCAAGACGTACCACCTCAATTTTTAAAATGCCTTTGTCGGTTTTGCGTTGCAGCTGACTTTTCGGGCTCAATCGTGAGGGCATACCTGCTTGCAACAATACCAATCCGTTATCTACTTTTATAACGGGTATCACCATTTTATCAGGCAACTGTGAGCGGTCAACTCCTAAAAATGTACCTATTCGGCGTTCATCGTTTGCAGCCAAAACGGGTTTTTGGGTAAGGTTGTAATACTCCATGATGGCCTCGATACGGTTAAACAACTTTTGAACGGTAGATGTAACCGGCTCATCCCTCAGTACTTTTATCAAAGCAAGAGTGAATCCTCCGTGTGGGTAGCCTTGTTCGTCTTTTACTTCTTTTGCGGGTTCTACATCGCGGGCTGCACTGATAATCAACGCTCCTTTTTCTTCCGGAGGGGTTGGTTCAGAAGCATCTTTCACGTCGCGACTATCGCCGGGAGAGAATCTATATTCATTATCCCCTCTTGATAATGACCCACTGTGGCAACTGTCAAATATCGCAGTCAGTTTTACACCCTTTTCTACCAATTTATTCAGTAATACCGCCATTTCCTTATCGCGGATGTCAAAAACACCCTTGTAGGCATCGGCGGGAACTATGGTTTCGTCTTTTTTGTCGTTTTCTTTTGATAATGAATTATTTACCTGCGACCCATGCCCAGCATAAAAGATAAAAACCACATCACCTGATTTTGAATCGGTAATCAGTTTTTCAATAGCCTTGATAATGGCATCGCGACTGGCCTCTTGGTTAAAAAGTGTAGCAGTGTTTTTATCATCAAACCCAAAGCGGGTAATCATGATTTCTTTTACCGATAGGGCATCGTTTACACAACCGTTCAGGTTTGGCGGTGCATCTCTACTCCCCGTTGCTTTTTCTCCTTCGGGCAAATAGGTATTGATGCCTATGAAAAGTGCACGCTTGGTTTGCGACATGGCAACTGCGGCACAAGCTATAAATAGGGCGGATAAAAGAACTTTTTTCATTGGCTGGTTTTTCGGTAATGTGTATGCTATGCGGCCTTGGGCCGCGATTTTTTTAATTTATACCTTTTTTACCGCAAAAGGTAAATGATTGCTATACAACCCCTTTGTATTGACTAAGGAATTTAACGTTGTTTTCTGAGTACATCCGTAAATCCTTCACGTCGTATTTCAGCATGGTAATACGTTCAACGCCCATACCAAAAGCAAACCCACTGTATTCTTCGGGATCAATTCCGCAGTTTTTCAATACAGCAGGGTCAATCATACCGCTTCCCAAAATCTCTACCCAGCCTGTGTATTTGCAAACATTGCAACCTTTGCCCTTACACAAAAAGCAAGTACAGTCCATTTCGGCACTTACTTCGGTAAACGGAAAATAAGAAGGACGGAAACGCACTTTAGTGTCGCTACCAAATAGCTGATTTACAAATGTATAAAGGGTATGTTTAAGGTCGGCAAATGATACGCCTTTGTCCACATAAAAGCCATCCACCTGATGGAAAAAGCAGTGGGCACGCGCTGATATCGCCTCGTTGCGGTACACTCTGCCGGGCGAAACCATACGAACGGGAGGTTTGGTATTTTCTAACACCCTTACCTGCACCGAAGTCGTGTGAGTACGTAAGGCATATTCCTTATCCACAAAAAAGGTATCCTGCATATCGCGGGCAGGGTGGTTTTCGGGGAAATTTAGCGCCGAAAAATTATACCAGTCGTGCTCTATTTCCGGACCTTCTCCTACTTCAAATCCAAGTTTGGCAAAGATTTCGAGTATTTGGTTTTGGATGATGTTTAGCGGATGCCTGCTTCCAATGGTTTGTTGGGTAGGCATCGAGTAATCAGTTCCATCATCCGCAGATGTCGCACTTTCTTCCAAGCGTTGAGAAGCCTCGTCAAATTTTTGTTGAACAAAGGTTTTTAAAACGTTGATTTTTTGTCCCATTTCGCGTTTTTGCTCATTGGGAACAAGTTTGAAGTTTTCAAACAATTTGTTCATAAGCCCGTTTCTCGAAAGAAATTTCAGGCGGTATTCTTCCAGCGAATTTTTTTCGCTTATCTCAAACTGGTCGGCTTCTTTTTTTAAGAGTTCAATTTCTTCAATCATCGGTTCACTTCCGCTTATTTCAAGTATCAAAGATATTTCAATTCGGTTGATTTTTGAAAATCCCCGTTGTCCCCAACACTAAAAACAAAATATATTTAAAATAATTATGTTGTATATATAGTCTGTGTGGATTTGTAGATAACCTCCTCTCAGCACCTATTGCTTTTTACTTATTAACTTTTTGCTGACGTAGCTATACCGCAGTTAAGTAGTTGATTTTTAACACTAAGTTAAGATATTCTTAACATGCTTATATCTTTATACAGGGCTTATTGTTAATATCCTTTTTCCTCTTTTTTGTGTGCGTGGATGAGGATAACCACCTACTTATCCTTTTCTGTAAACACTCAATTTTTCAAGCTCTGTTGAGATGTTAAGAACCCTTTAGTAATCAACACTAATTCACAGTTGTTAACATTAAAAGCCCGTAACTATTTTAATATCCGTTAAGTCCCAATTGGCGCGGACTTCAATGGATTGTAGGGTGATAAATACCCTTTCTTCCTGCTTCTTTTTTTGGTAGTTTGCACCGTCCCAACGGCCGTTTTTATTGGTGTCTTCTATCACTTTTACGAAGTATTGACCTGGAAACAGGTTTTGGTAGGTAATATCCTGCGACTTATCAATGGTTTGTTCTTTTACTATAGTGTTTTGATTATCAAGTAATTGAACGATTAAATTTGTGTTTGCCTTGTTATCGATATTGATTGTAAGATTACCAAAAGCCGTTGAAGGAGCTGTTTTAAGTTGGATGATGGTTGAATCACATTCTTGACCAAACAAGTCCTTAATCGCTCCTTTTGAGAAGATTAGGGTGTAATTCTTGTCGTCTTTCCATTGTTTGTTCACGTGAAACAGCAAGGGGTTAATACTATCGTTGGTAAGTGTGAAATCAGTTACTTCTATGCTATCTTCTTTTAAATAAACAAGTTGCTTGCGGATTTCAGTCACGGGGTTGGTAAATCCAACCGATAAAGGTTTGCTGAAATCGTAGTTAAGAATATTTTCTTGAGAAGTTAACTTAAATTTATCGTATTGTTTTGACTTACAAGTGATTGTAGCATTTTCAACCACTGTATCAATGGTTACAGGTAATATAACTGAGTCTATAAAATTTATATCGGTATACAGCATCAGTGTGTCGCATAATTTTCCTGATACTTGCTGAATAAACGTAGCTTTTTTATTTGCTCCGGGCTCTTCTACAAAGAGTTTACAATTACTACCTGTTACAATTACCTCGTATTTTCCTTTTGATTTTTCTTTTGCTGTAATAACCTGTGGTTTTAGATTGCTCGGTTGTGGTGATACCATCAGGTTATAGGCAGTTGATGAACTGTCTTGCTGATTATAAGCGAGGTTTATTTTTGTTGAATAGAACCCTACTTTTTCGTTGGTTTCAATTTTAAGATTCTTATTAATGTCCTCAAAAGCTACCAGCTCATACTCAGCAGGGCGTAGGTAATTAAACTTAAAATTACCCGTACTATCCGGACGTACTAAATACGATGGTTTTGTTTTAAAGATGGTAGAATCGTCTTTTGTTTCGTACAAGGCTACAGCGATGTTCTTATCCGGTAATAATGTAAAAGCATCCTTTACGGATCCGTTTAGCTTTAAACTGTCTATATAATTGCCTGTAGAGAACGTATAGGTTAACCCTTGTAATTGGTTTGCTTCGTTATTATCTGCTATCGAATTACCAAAGTTTAGTGTGTAGGTAGTATTGGGTAGTAAAGCTTCTTTAAATTCAATTTCTATGCGTTTACCTACCACTTTTATCTCTGGGTTCTTCTCCATAGGCGGAGACATGATAAATTGATTGGTAACATCGTTTAATACCACAAACTCATCAAATACAAATGCAATCTTCTTTTCGTTAAAACGAGTGGTATTAGCTGCCGGTATTTGTTTGGTACAAACCGGAGGTGTGGTATCTTTAGGACCGCCTGTTGGCGATACTATGCTTGCGCAGGAACAAAGAAAAAGGAGTACTAACGGGGTTATTTTTGTGCGTAGCATGTTTTAGTATTGCTGCGCGAAGATACTATCTTCCGAAATGTATCATCAATACAGAAATATCAGAGGGAGAAACTCCACTAATCCTTGATGCCTGTCCTAAGGTATCTGGTTTAATTTTAGTAAGTTTTTCTCTGGCTTCTGCTGAAAGAGAGTTTAGTCCCTTGTAGTTAAATGAGGTAGGTATTTTGATGTTTTCTAACCTTGTCATTTTCTCTACCGTTTCCACTTCTTTCTCAATGTAGCTTTCGTATTTGATGCTTATTTCTGCCTGAAGTTTTTCTTCTTCGCTAAATGCTGAAAGATACTCAGAAACTGTGCCTAGTTTTTCTAAGTCGGTAATGTTTATTTGAGGACGTAATAAAAGCTGGCCAAGCTTATAGTTCTGATTAATTTCAGCAGTACCCAATTCGTTTAATAAACCGTTTATTTCAGTAGGTGTAATACTGGTCTTTTTTAGGTGTTTAACTATTGACTCAGAAGCTTCAATTTTCCTTTTAACAGCATCGTATCTATCCTGTTTAGCCAAACCAATTTGATATCCTTTTTCAGTTAAACGTATATCAGTATTATCCTGACGAAGCAAAATCCTATACTCAGCTCTTGAAGTAAACATACGGTAAGGTTCTTCTGTACCTTTATTAATAAGGTCATCAATTAATACACCGATATAAGCATCAGAACGAGAAAGGATAAATGGGTTTTGTTCTGTTACTTTTAAATGAGCATTGATACCTGCCATCAATCCTTGGCAAGCAGCCTCTTCATATCCTGTGGTACCATTTATTTGGCCAGCGAAGTATAGATTCTCCACCAGTTTGGTTTCTAATGTTTGTTTTAGCTGGGTGGGTGGAAAGTAATCATATTCGATAGCATAACCGGGACGGAATATTTTAGCATTCTCAAATCCGGGTATTTGTTGCAACGCTTTTACTTGAACATGATCGGGCAATGATGTAGAAAAACCATTTACATATACTTCTACAGTATCCCAACCTTCGGGTTCTACAAATATTTGATGCCTGTCGCGCTCTGCAAAACGGTTTATTTTATCTTCAATCGAGGGGCAATACCTAGGGCCTATACTTTGAATAGTACCATTGTACATGGGTGATTCATCAAAACCTGTTCTAAGGGTTTCGTGAACGCTAGAATTGGTATAGGTAATGTAACAGCTGCGTTGTTTTTCTAACGGTTTAGTTTCTGAACTGTACGAGAATTTAGAAGGTACTTCATCCCCTTGTTGTTCTTCCATTGCTTCGTAATTTAAACTACGTCCATCCACTCTGGGCGGCGTACCTGTCTTCATACGTCCGGCTTCAAAACCTAATTCAACCAATTGTTCAGTAATACCTGTGGCTGATTTCTCCCCCATACGTCCACCTCCAAATTGTTTAGCTCCTATGTGTATTAATCCGTTCAAGAAAGTACCATTGGTAAGTACTACTGCTTTGCAATGAAAAGTCATTCCCATAGAAGTAACAACACCCTGTACGCTATTATCTTTTACTATAAGACTCTTTACGGTATCCTGAAAGAAATCAACGTTTGGTGTACGCTCTAACATCATTCTCCACTCTTGGGCAAACAACCAACGGTCGCTTTGAGCCCGAGGGCTCCACATAGCTGCACCTTTGCTTTTGTTAAGCATACGGAATTGTATCATGGTTTTATCCGTTACAATACCGCTATATCCACCCAATGCATCTATCTCACGCACTATTTGTCCTTTTGCCACCCCACCCATCGCCGGATTACAGCTCATTTGGGCAATGGTTTGCATATTCATTGTAACCAGTAGTACTTTGCTACCCATATTTGCTGCCGATGCCGCTGCTTCACAGCCTGCATGGCCTCCACCTACTACTATTATATCGTAATTATCAAACATTTGTACTCCTTATATTAATGTTTCACGTGAAACATTTCACACTCTTATTATAGTTCTTGGTAATTTTTAATACACGAATCTTCTTTTGCCCGTATTTCTTTTTCTTCTTTGGCTGTTTTATCATTATAGCCAACCAAGTGTAATACCCCGTGAATGATTACTCGTAAAAGTTCTGTTTCACGTGGAACATTATTTTGATTCGCATTATCTACTATTCTATCCAAACTGATAAACAAATCTCCGTTTATTTTATCAGTATTGTAGTTAAAGGTAATAATATCGGTATAGTAATCATGGTCGAGGTATTGTTTGTTTACCTCTAGCAAGTACTCATCGCTGCAAAAAATGATATTAATATCTCCGGTTTTTTTGCTTTCAGAAGCTACCGTTTGTTGTATCCAACGTTTGATTTTAAGTTTATCTTTCAGGGTATAATCAACGTCTTCAGTAAAAAAGCTAATCATCGTAGTAAGTGCAGCGTACCTTTAAAATTAAGTTTCCTATCGTTTAGTCCAAAAACTTCGCAAATATACAAATAAACCCCGTCTTGGCAGGGATTGTTCTCAAGGTCCGTGCCGTTCCATCCTTCACGTATATCGGTTATGTTTTTTAGCAGTTGGCCGTTACGAGCATATATTTGCATATTAGTACGCCTGTAATCAATATTAGCTCCAATGGGTTTGAATAGTTTGTTTATTTCATTTGGAGCAAATGCATTTGGGAAGTAGATGGTAACATCATCAACCAAACAAACTGTATTTGATTGCGATAGTTCTTGTACACCATATTTGTTACCTAACTGCTCTGTAGCTTCAATATAGTAGCATACACCGCTTATTCCCATATCTAACGGAAGTCCATTATCACTATAAACGCTATCAGTATTTACAGTCGTTGTTATACTGTTCCACGTGAAACCGGCACCGAAATCAAAACCTCTATAAATAGCATACTGGTTTACCCCTGCATCCCATATACTATACCTGTTCCACACAAGGTCGTTCCCAAAATCAGTGCTTTTAATGGAAAGAAAAATTGTTTTGGCAGTGTTAGAGGTATCTAAGTCTTTATCGCAAACATCTGTAGTAATAAACCGATATTGATATGAATACAAATAAGGTTCAACGTTGTTATCGGTATAGGTTAACGTTTGGGCAATACCGTTGTAGTTTAGTTCGGCAACTTTTGCAAAAGGATCGTTTTCTTTTCTGCGGAAGATGAAATACTTTCTTGTATCAGATGCCGTATCGCAAAGCAATTTTAGTTCTATGGATGTCGAATCAATTACCGTGGCATAGCTTAAATAATTACGGCTTGAAAATTTACGTGCTCTGGTAATTATTCTTATTTTATTAGAAGTGCTCGTGAAACCATTGGTTCCGTCTTTTGCTTTAATATAAAACTCAAGCGTATCACCGTAGCCAAAGGCGGTATATAAATGTGATAATTGTGTGCTTGTATTTGAAGCCGTAAGCGTAAAGCCACCGGAAGTTCCGTTTCTAACATATACATCATAACCGGCTACGTTTGTCCAACCCATGTATGCCGTCCAATTCAGCTGGATGCTTTTGCCGCAATTATCAAAACTGTTTTGCAAGAAAACAGTACGGTGCACCGTATTAATAATGCTCTGGTTCCAACAACTATCAACGGCTGTTAATGTGTAAGCCAGTGAAGTGTTTGACGGATTTGAAGCAGTATCAGTAAAAACGGTATTTGTTAGTGTATCTATGGGCAGGTTATTTACCCCTTGATTAATCCAAACCACATAAGCCATTAAATCGGGAACAGGATTCGGCCTCCACCCTACTACTACTTTTCCTGTGGTTAAATCTACACTTACCGAATCGATATTAGAAATTCCGGGTTGATTGAAATCTATTGCCAAGGTGCGGGAAACTGACGAATCTCCATTACACAAGAATTTGTACACCACAAAATAGTTCCACGTGGTGGATATTGCTTTGGCTCCTACGTGTGTGTATTGGCTTTGAGCCAGCGTTGCGATGCTATCAATCAGCTGAAAAGGTTGCAGGGCATCAACACGACCATAGACGTATATTTTTTGGAAACCCGCACAGCCGTCAGTAATTGGCGACCATGTGATATTAATATCGTTTCCAATTCCTTGGGCGCATACGTGGCGTAAATCAGGAAAGGTTTGGGCAGATACCGTTGCGGCAGAGCATAGCATCCCCAGCCCGGCACAAACGGAAATTAAAGGGTTGGATTTTTTAAACCCCTGCCACCACCTGGTAAATATCTTCATCCACAAAATAGGTTCGTGCTATCTGCATCAACTCATCACGGTCGATGTTCTTTAAAAGACGTATGTAGTTGTGGTAATAGTTGTAATCTTGGCCGAAATCTAAGAGGGTTTTATACTTTTCTGATACTGCAAAAGCTCCATCAATACTGCGAAGGAATGACCCTAAGCTGTAGTTTGAAAGTATATCTATCTCCTCGTCGCTAATCGGCTCATTTTTTAAACGATTTATTTCCTTAAATATTTCACTCACAGTGTCGTTGTACACCTCTTTGCGCACATCGGTTTGAATACCGAAAACACCACAATCGGGATAAGAAATTACTGATGCATGAATGCCGTATGTATAGCCCTTGTCCTCGCGAATATTCTTCATTAAACGAGAGCCGAAGAAACCACCCAACAATGTAACTAAAATACCCAGTTTAGGATAATCAGGGTGTAAACGGTTAATGGTTTTGAAACCCAACCTTACCGTGCACTGCATTGCATCGGCCTTGGGTATGTGTATGATTTTCTCAGGCGAGCTGCTGAAACTATCGTTATACACCCAACTGCCGCGCACTTCATATTTACCAAAGTACTTGTTTAGCTGTGCAATGGTTTCTGCCGTATAAGCGCCAGAAAGAATAATGTATTTTAGTTTTTTGTTAGCGTTATAAAAATTCTCTATTTCATTTATAGTCAAATTTTTATAGTCTTCTACTTCAGTAAAATATCCATAGGGATGGCCCTCAAAAAGAGCTTGTGTAAATGCCTTACGGGCTATGTACGAGGTTTTCTGTTTGCTAACCGTTAAGTTCTGTATTTTAACAAATTTGTAAACCTCTAATTCATTGCTTGTAAACGAAGCATTGTTAATGTAATCACTTAATAAACCATATACACTGTCGCTGTGTTTTGTTAAACAAAAATTTGTGATAAGGTTATCTGTAAAATGACACGATTTACTGTTGAATGCTCCGTAAAAGTCAAATTCGTTGGCAATCTCTTCTGAGGATTTACCGTTGGCACCGGTAAACAATAAGTCGCTGGCAGTTGAGGCCACTAAGCGGTTATTGCCCAATAAGCTGCCGGCATCCAGCACAAAATCGGTTTTTATAATCTCTTGTTCTCCACCTTTGAGGGCATATACTATTACGCCATTATCAAGGGTAAACAACTCAGGGTTAAGGAAATGTATGTTTTCAACCTGCTGCATGGCAGGTGCTTTGGTTCTATCAAGCATGTTTTTAGTTCTCTTTTAAGTAGTACAACACCGAGCGGTTTTCAGCCGTAAAAATTTCACGTGAAACAGTTTTAATGTCATCCGCGTTCACCTTTCTAAATTTATCCATCTCAGTATTTATCAGGTTAGCATCGCCCAAGTATTCATAAAACGATAGGTTCATCGCTTTAGTCAATATTTCTGTTTCGCTGTAAGTAAATACCGTTTCTTTTTTGTTCTTCACTTTTTCAAGTTCCGCATCGCTGCAACCGTTTTCAAGCAATACCGCTAATTCATCCAGTACCGCCTTCTCTCCTTCTTCAAGTGTTTTTCCTTCGGCCAAATTTCCTTGCACAATCACCAAACCTTCATCGGTACTATCGGTTTGGTAACAATACAATTCTGAAAACATTTCCTGCTCTTTCACTAAGCGGTTGTATAAGCGAGAAGAAGATGAGCCCGAAAGTATGTTGGTGATTAATTCAGTGGTGTAGTATTTATCATCGCTGCGGTTGCTGCAATGCCAAGCCATATAAAGTGCATCGTAAGGCACATTGCCTTTGGTACTTTCTCTGCGCTCGGCGGTTTGTTTGGGTTCTTTTTGAATGTTGTTGCGTTTTACGGGCGCACTTTCAATATCTCCAAACCATTTGTTGGCCAACTCTTTGGTAGTTTCCAAAGAGATATTGCCGGCAATAGTCATTACAGCATTGTTTGGTCGGTAGAAATTGTAAAAGAAGGCTTTTACGTCTTCCAAAGTTGCCTCTTCAATGTGCTTAATTTCTTTACCGATGGTTGCCCACAAATAAGGGTGCACTTTATAAGCCAACGGACGAATTTTTAACCAAGCATCGCCGTAGGGTTGGTTTAGGTAACGCTGTTTAAATTCTTCAATTACTACGTTACGTTGCACATCCAATGATTTCTCGCTGAAATCAAGAGCCTTCATCCTATCAGACTCTAACCAAAGCGCGGTCTCAATATTATTTACGGGAAGCGTAATATAGTAGTTGGTTATATCGTTAGTAGTAAAAGCATTATTCTCACCACTGGCCTTTTGCAATTCGCTGTCGTAATTGGAAATGTTGGCGCTACCGCCAAACATCAAATGTTCAAACAAGTGTGCAAAGCCCGTACGGTGTGGGTCTTCGTCTTTTGCGCCAACGTTGTATAAAATATTTACTGCGGCAATGGGTGTGGTTGCATCAAAATGATGCAATACAACTAACCCGTTTTCCAGTTCAAATCGCGTATAATGTAGCATTAGCGCAAAAGTAATTAAAAGCTTTTGAACAAAATTTAAAACTATATTTAACAGAATAGCCTTACCTTTGTAACATCTTTTAAACAACACAGATTCATGAGTAACGATGACTTGAACCGCCGGGAAGGTGGATTCAGCTCTGACTCGGGCGACAATGGCCCGCGCAAGCGCTTCCGCAAAAGAATTATTATTAAAAAAGATTCTGACGGCACTGAAGAAAAAAGAAACGACGATGATAAATCGCGTTTTGAAAAAGTAGAGTACAACCGTCCCTACAAGAAACCTTACGACCGCCCACAAGGTGATCGACCACAAGGAGACCGCCCTAATTATGGTGATCGCCAAAACTACGGCGACCGCCCTCCAAGAACCGACCGACCCTACAACCCTAACTACCGACGCAATAACGAAGGCGGCGGAAACAGTTACGGCGGTGGTGGCGGTTACAATCGCGACCGAGGCGGCGACAACCGTTCAGGCGGTGGTGGCGGTTTTAAAAGGCCGTTTAACAATAACAACAATAATAAGTTTGGCAAAAAACCTTTTGGTACTAAGCCCGGCGGAAATTTTGTTAAGAAAAAGCGAGTTCCGAAAGAAAAGAACAAGCACAGCTACACAACTCACCAGTTTCAGTACGACGAGAACACAGAAGTACGTTTGAACAAATTCCTTTCAAACTCAGGTATTTGCTCACGTCGCGAGGCTGACAAACTAATCCAGCAAGGTATTATCACCATCAACAACGAGGTAGTAACAGAATTGGGATGCCGCGTTCGCCCAGGTGATATCGTACGCTACAACGGACAAGTAATTGGCCGCGAAGATTATGTGTACTTGTTGCTGAACAAGCCAAAAGATTATATTACTACAATGAATGACCCTGAAGGGCGCAAAACCGTAATGGATATTATGGGTCAAGCCACTAAGGAGCGCATTTTCCCCGTAGGTCGTTTGGACAGGAATACCACTGGTGTTTTATTGTTTACTAACGACGGAGATTTGGCACAGGTGCTTACTCACCCTAAATACAACGTTAAAAAGGTTTACATAGCTGTTTTGGACAAAAACTTGACCGATGCGGATATGGATGCTCTATTGCGTGGTATTGAGCTTGAGGACGGCCCTATTGCGGTAGATAACATTGCCTACATACAAGGCGATAAAACCCGTGTGGGTGTAGAAATACATAGCGGACGTAACCGCATAATTCACCGTATGTTTGAGCACTTGGGCTACACTGTAGACCAGCTTGACCGTGTGTATTATGCAGGTTTGACGAAGAAAGATCTTCCACGTGGACGCTACCGTTTTATGAGCGAAGAAGAAGTGCGTGATTTGAAACGCCAAGCTTCAAAACTAAGGGAAGCCTTAGATAATGCCGGCTAAGCTATTTAGTATACGTATATAACTAAAAACCCGAAGTGATGAGCTTCGGGTTTTTTATTTTAGCCCTGCGCTATGGATAGATTGCCAGCACTCTATCAATAGCATCGGGATTTATTCCCGATGATTTGGGCAAGCACACCCCCCTCAGCCCCTCCTTATCAAGGAGGGAAGCCACGCGCAATCCTTTGATCGACGAAAAAGTTCTGATAACTGAGACTATTGTTGGGCTCATTAGATTCCCGCCTACGCGGGAATGACGGGGTGCAGGCAGAGTCTTAACATTTCCCTCCTCTTTAGGTGAAGGCGACAGTGGGAACGTCGGGCTAATGATGAATCGGGTAGGGTATTACGGCTTCTCGCCCAAAATCAGCTCGTGGTACTTTTCGTACAGCTGACGTTGGGGGTCATTTAAATCAAGTGAGCGGCCTTGTAAAAAGGCTTGCTCCACCTTGCTGCTGCGCATATCCAGCACATCACCCGCAGTAACAATAAACGTAGCGTCTTTGCCTGTTTGCAAGCTGCCCGTAGTTTTTTCAATACCCAATAACTGAGCGGGGTAAAGAGTTATAGACTTTATAGCCTCTTCGTAAGGCAACCCGAAAGCAACCGCTTGTCCTGCTTGAAAAGGCAAGTTGCGTTGCTCCCAAAAGTTAATATCGCTAATGGCAAACGGAATGCTATCGCGCCACAAAAGAGCGGGCAGCGCATAGGGCTCCTCATAACTTTCGTCGTAACTATCGGGCAAGCGATGGGTACGGCTGATAATTACCGCCACATTGTTTAGTTTTAAAATATGGGTAATCTGTCCGCTCTCAGCTCCCCCCACAATAATGGGGGTGATAGAAAACTCGCGCAGGGTTTGGATGGCGTTTACCATCGCGCGGGCATTGTCCGTATGTACAAACACTTTTTTGGTGCCTGCCAATGCCGCTTTCAGAGCCTCGTTTTTAAGGTTGATTTCAGTAGTTTTTTGTTGCGAGTAACTTTTTGCCTGCTGCAACCAACCCACAATTTTTGCCACTTGTTCAGCGGCTGCCTTGTCGTTTTTCTCTTCCCCGTTGAAGTTAGGCCAGTTAATATGTATGCCGTTATCGGCGGCATAAGTGGCTTCTTCCCAATTTCGGTTTTGCAACATCATTACCGATGATTGACCCGAAATTATTCCGCCGCGCGGGCACACCTGTGCGGTAAGAATACCGTTTGAAACCACCGTAGGGATTACCTTACTATCCGTATTAAACGCTATTGCCGAGCGCACGTTGGCATTGTTGCTGCCCGTTTCGTTAAAATCATTGGTGGCGCGTACTGCCTCAATTTCACTAAGTCCTAAAATGGTGTTTAATGCTATCAAACCGGGGTAAATGCGTTTTCCGCTCACATCAACGGTTTGACCTTGTATCGGCGCACCCTCTTTAGCACCTACATAAATTATCTTCCCGTTGCGTATGCCCAACGCTCCGTTGTTGTATACGGCACCCGTAGCCGTGTAAATATCAGCTCCGGTAAACCAGCGTTCGGTGCTGTCAACCTGAGCGTTCAAAGAACACAAGCCCAGCAGGGCGGCAGCTGTAATCAGTAGTTTTTTCATTGTCCGTCCTCCTCTCCGTATATTTCTTCGTCGTCGCAGTGGTAGGTTTTATGTTCTTCCGTTTTGGGCTTCTCTCCTGTTTTGCCTTCGGCAATGGCCTTATTCATTTCTTCAATCAACGCCTGCTTCTCTTTCAGCAGTTGGGCTTCGGCCTTTTGGTGCTCCTCGGCATCGAAATAAGCTACCCCCTCAATAAATGTTTTTATCGGTTTTGAATATACCGATAAAGGATGACCGCTCCACAGCACCAAATCGGCATCTTTACCTGCTTTGATACTGCCCACACGGTTATCTATCCGCATTAGTTTGGCAGGATTAAGCGTAACCATTTTAAGGGCCTCTTCTTCGCTCATGCCCCCATATTTAATCGCTTTCGCTGCTTCTTGGTTCAATCGGCGACCCATTTCGGCATCGTCTGAATTGATGCAAGTAACCACCCCTACTTTGGTAAGTAATGCAGGATTGTATGGTGTGGCTTCAATCACTTCGTATTTGTAGCCCCACCAATCGGCAAAGCTGCTGGCTCCTGCCCCGTGTTCTTTTATTTTATCGGCAATTTTATAGCCTTCTAACACGTGGGTAAATATGTTGATGTTAAACCCGTGTTTCTCGGCGGTTTTTATCAGCATGTTAATTTCTTGCTGATTGTAGGAGTGACAGGTTACTAACCGTTTACCTTTTATTACCTCTAATAGTACTTCAAGTTCAAGGTCTTTGCGGGGTTCTTTTTTAACTTTACCCGATTTATAATCCGCCCACGCCTTTTCATACTCGGCGGCACGGATAAACGCGTCGTCAAATACCTGCTCTACCCCCATCCGTGTTTGCGGAAAACGCTCGGTAAATCGGTCGCCCCAATTCGCTTGCTTCACGTTTTCGCCCAAAGCAAACTTTATGCGGCCGGGTGCGCCGGCAAATAGCATACTATCGGGCATCTGTCCCCATTTAAGTTTTATCACCGCGCTTTGGCCGCCTATTACGTTGGCCGAACCGTGCAATAGTTGTGAGGTAGTTACACCGCCGGCCAATTGCCTGTAAATATTTATGTCCTCGGGGTCTAATACATCTTCTATGCTAACCTCGGCGGTAACCGATTGGCTGCCCTCATTCACTCCGCCCATAATGCCAATGTGCGAGTGTTCATCGATAATGCCTGCGGTAAGGTGTTTTCCGGTGCCGTTAATCACTGTAATGGTTGAAGCATCGGCAATGCCGTGTTTCTTCAAATCGGTTTCACCTACCGAAACCACTTTTCCGTTTTTAACTAGCACATCGGTATTGCGCAGCACGCCCTCTTTTTCGTTCGTCCACACCGTTACATTACGCACCAAAAAGGTGTTGCTTTCTTTTTTCGCATACGCGTAAGGCAAACCAACAGTGTACTCAGGAAACGCTTTAATTTTCTTTGGACCGCTTGTATTGACGGTATCCGCACTTTCTTTTTCGCGTCCCTCCCACTTTACGGTTTGTCCCAAACGGTTGGTTCCGGTTCCATACAGGTTATCACCTTCTTTCCAACCGCTTAATAAAAAAGTATCTTTATCCGTTTTTAAGCAAAAGCTAATATTTTGATTTTCTTGATTATAAATAATTTTATCTATTTTATTAGTTGAATTTGAAGGAACGGGCATAATGTCAAATTTCTTGTCCTTCTTAAACCCAAATTCTATTTCGGTTTCAGGTCGGCCGTCAATAAACAGGTTGTAATTAAACCCTAAAAAGTAGGGCGGCTCCGCTCCTATTACAAAGCGGTTGCCTTGCACCCAGTTCTCAAGCAATTGGGTCTCCTTATTAAAAATATTGCCTGTGGCAATAATAAAGCTGGCCAGCTTGCCTTTTTCAAGCGTACCCAGTTTATCATCAGCTTTTACATACCGCGCAGGAATAATAGTGAGTGCATTCAGCGCGGTCTTTTCATCCAATCCGCCGGTTACTGCCTCTCGAATGTTCTTTAAAAAATCGGCTTTACTTTTTAGTCCGTCGGCGGTAAACGCAAACGTGATGTTTTTTTGTTGCAGCAAGTACGCATTCCAAGGGGCTAAATGGCGGTGTTTTAAGTTGTTAAAACTTGCTGCCGCCGCATCAAAATAGGTTTTAATTTCTAAGGGAGCAGGATAGTTAACAGGTATTACCAAGTTGGCCGGCGATTTTTTTAGCGCATCGGACAACAGGTATTCATCGCCGTTGGTTTTTATAATGTAATTGTGGCCAAACTCCTTCCCTATTCTTTGAATGCGGGCAATGTCCCAGCGGTTCGATGCTTCAAAAAACAAAGGCAGTTTTAATTGGGTGTTCAATGCCTCCAGCGAAAGATTGGTTTCGGCAAAATAGCCGCGTTGGTAGGCTTGCGCATCGTAAAACGTTTGACGGATAAGGGCTACCGAACCCATTAACGAGGCGGGGTATATTTGCCCGCTACTCCCCTTTTTGAAGGAGAAGTTTGCTCCTGCGGTTGTGTTTAAAACCGCTTTGTTTTCTTTCTCGTTGTTCAGCGCAATCAGTGCCGATGTACCCCTTGCTATCCCATCGGGCACAAAGCTCACCACTGTACCAAAGCCCGCCTTGCGCAGTTCTTCGGCATCTTTGGGGTTGTGTATAAACAATAGCGAGGCTTGGGTTTCGGGCTTCAACGCTTCATTCCAGCCAAAAGCTCCTTTGGTATTGGTTTCGTATTGAGGCATTCCGCCGCGCTCGCGTTTTTTTTCAGCGGTGGCAGGCATCCCGTAGCTGCTATACACATCTATAAACGAGGGATAAATGTAGTTTCCCTCCACGTCTATTAGTATCGCGGTGGTGTCGTACTTCTCCCCTTTCTTTTTTACTGCTTTTATTTTGCCGTCTTCTATCTCCAGCGTTCCGCCCTCAATCACCAACTCTGCCGAAACGTAAATGGTAGCATTGATAAAAGTGTAACGGCTAATTTGCGGATTGTTCACCCCGTTTACGGGGAAGGTGCTTTGTGCTTGCGCCAATACTGGGCAAAGCAGTACCCAAAGTACCCACAACAGTTTATTTCTCATTGTGTTGTTCTCTCCAAAGTTGGTTAAATGATTTCTTGGCCAATTCAGGAAACTCGCGACGCTCGCCCCAATCTTTTTTGTACGATGATTTAATAATCAGGTTTTTAAACGTTTCGCCCCGATTCATCTTTTTGCGGTTAAGCATCGCCCCGATAATCATTTTCCAAACATAGTTTTCTATCAGGCCGTGTTTTTGGTTTTCGGCGTTCTCCCGTCTGTTTTCGACTAACAGGTTGTGTATCTCAATATTAACCGGACAAACTTGGTCGCATTTGCCGCACAGGGTCGATGCCCCGCTTAAGTGGGTAAAGCCCTCTTTGGGCTGCAAGTGCTGGGCGGTTACCGCTCCGATAGGTCCGGGATTGATAATGCCATAAGCATGACCACCAATGGTTTTGTAAACAGGGCATACGTTTGAACAAGCTCCGCATTTTATGCACGTCAGTGCCGGGCGTTGCTCCTTTTTTGCCAACAGGCTGCTGCGTCCGTTATCAATCAAAACTACGTATACTTCTTGCGGACCGTCGGTATCTTTTGCCCCTTTGGGGCCGTTGATAATGGTATTATACGAGGTGATTCTCTGCCCCGTTCCGTAGGTGGCAAGCAATGGCCAAAGAGTATCCAAATCACCCATCGAGGGGATTATTTTATCAATGCCCGCCAACACAATGTGTACTTGCGGTATGCCTGACGAGAAAATGATATTGCCTTCGTTTTCGGTAAGGGCAATGCTGCCGGGGTCGGCAATCAAAAAGTTGCAGCCCGTGATACCCGCTTGAGCCTCAAAGTATTTTTTGCGTGTACCGTTGGCTATCACGTTCACCGTATCTTCTATGGTTTGCTCTCTGTCTTCGGGCAACTGCGCCCTAAAATGAGGTATAATCTCCTGATGCTTTTTATGCAGTGCAGGAAGTATCACATGCGACGAGGTATCGCCTGTTTTCTTAATTACGGTATCGGCTACATCGGTTTCGGTAATGTTGAACCCTTTTGCCTCAAGGTGCTTACTCAACCCTATCTCTTCACAAACCGATGATTTTGATTTTACCGCCGAAGTGATTTTGTGTTTTTTAAATATCTCCTCTATTTCCAGTAAAGCATCGGCCGCTTCGGGAGCCCACAACAGCTTTATCCCGTTGCGCGTGCAGTTGGTTTCAAACTCCAGCAGGTATTTATCAAGGTTTTCTATCGCGCGCCAGCGTATATGTTCGGCGCGGTTGCGTGCCAAAGGCAGGTTTTTAAATTGCTCTTTTCCATTGGCCGTAGCTTGGGCGTGTTTGTCCAAATGGTTCTCCAGCAGTTGTATTTTGGCAAAATCAAAAGCGGTGTTAGCAACGGTTTTTGTAAAAGTGTCTTTGGCGGCCATAAATAGCGGTTAATACAAACCTATAATTTTAACTGGGTATTTAAAAGGGTGTTTAATCCCCTTTTGCTTTCAGCGATTTAATAATTCCGTAAACAGAGATGCAGCACCAAACACCGTTTACCAAAATAAACGGGCCCGAGGCATTGTAAATGGCATTAACCAGCAACAGTGCTGAACTAAACAGATTGAAACAATGGTACAGCCAAAGTTTCCCATCAAACTTACCTACTGAAAACAGCAAGTAGCCCGTGAGCAACAGGCCTGCCCCTACCCAACCGATTACCGCATACAAATCCATCTCCATATACTACTGCAAATATAATGGCGGCAACAAACCTAAGTGCCTGCCGCTACGTATGTTTATAAACAGTTGGCATGAACAAGGTACTGAAAACTCTACTATTCCCCTTACTGGCTTTTACATTGTTTGTAAATTGCCGTAAGGCGGATGAGCCCGCAACAATGCAACCCGCAGCAAAAAAGATAAAAATATTGGCTCTGGGCGACTCTTACACCAAAGGCGAAGGCGTAGCTCAGGCGGTTTCGTTTCCGTATTTGTTGAAAGACCGCTTAGAAGCAACGGGAGAACTGGAAGTTGCTAAACTGCAAGTTATTGCCCAAACGGGATGGACGACCACCAACCTTAGTAACGCAATAAAAAACGCCAACATTGCCGACACTTTCGACTTGGTAACGCTGCTAATTGGGGTAAACAACCAATACCAACGTAAGCCGATGGCGTTGTACCAATCAGAATTTCCGCAACTGCTGCAAACGGCTATTACGTTTGCGGGCGGGGATAAAAACAAAGTGGTGGTGATCAGCATTCCTGATTACGGCGCGACCCCAATAGGCGAGGGTGATGCAGCACGAATAGGCAAAGAGATTGACGAGTACAATGCGGTGAATAAACATTTTGCCGACTCGTTACAGGTAGCCTATTTTGACATTACCCCCATCAGCCGTTTGGCAAAAAACGATTTATCACTGGTGGCGTACGATGAGTTGCACCCTTCGGGTAAAATGTATGCCTTGTGGGTTGATTTGATGTTTGACAGAATACGGGCAAATTTTTAACATTCGGTGTAAAGACAAACTCAATAAAAATATCCGATGTTTGTTGTACAGTTATGGAAATTAAACACAGAGAAGAAGGCCACAAAGGCAGTTTTTATATTGAGGGCGACGGCTTGATACAAGCAGAAATGACGTATAGTATGGCGGGCGACACCACTATGATTATCGACCACACCGAAGTAGGCGATTCGCTGCGTGGAAAAGGCGCAGGGCTGCAACTGGTAATGGCAGGAGTGGAGTATGCCCGCAAAAACGGGCTTAAGATTATTCCGTTATGCCCTTTTGCAAAAAGCGTTTTTGATAAGAAAACTGAAATACAAGATGTGTTGAGGTAATACCGCCTCAGTTTTTATAAAACTTAGCGGTGGCAATGCCGCTATTGCTCATTACCTGCACAATGTAAGTGCCCACTGCTAACCCCGAAACATCAATGCCTTGAGTTGGCATATGCTGCTCATGCAGAACAGTTTTTCCTGCCAAATCAGTAATTACAACTGTACTAAGAGGTTCGTTGGTCTCAATAAACAACGCGTTGGCCGTAGGGTTGGGGTAAATTTTCAGTGAAGGTGTATTTTGCTCATTAACAAAAATGCCCAATCCTCTTTTCCCTTTTTTAATTAGTGAATACCATGCGGTTTCATTTGTTATGCCTTTTACAAAGTATTCGTAAACGGTATCTGTTTCAATCGCTGTATCAATATAGCTTTTACCCGTTACGGGTATTGTATCCCAAAGGCTTGTGTTTTCCTTGCGCTTAAAAAGCCGGTAGCTCAAAGCAGAGTCTAACGTAAAATCACTCCATTTACATTCAAGCCCTTTCTTGCCAAATGGAATTACATCTAAGTAAATTCCGTTGGGGTGTTGAGGTTCTATTAAAAATAAAAGATGTTCCCTATTGTGTTGGGTAATCAGCTGGCCATTTCTGTACTCACTCACGGTTAATCCTACCAAAAACCTGCCTGTATTTGTGCCAAAAAAAGTTGCTTTGCCTGAGTTTCTATCCAGTTTAAAATTTGTATTAGTGCCCAGCGGAAAGCTGAAACTATAGCTGTTTCTATATAAAGCGACTGGAAAAACTGTTAGCGTCGACGGGTAGCTGGTGGCAATCGGGTTCGCTGCTGTTAAACCGCTCAGAGGTGTTGATAGAGAATAAACAAGGCTATCTCCATCAGCATCGTAGTTAGAAAAATCAAGCTCTGTAAATACGTTTATACCCATCACCATGTTTTCTTTAAATCCCAATACCCGCGGGGAACTGTTTTGGACGCCTTCAGCAGGTATATAAGCCAATGCGGTACTTCCCGTTTCGTCAACAATGTTAGAAATTGTGCTTCGGCAACAACGCTGCCATACTAACTGAAACCCATTGTGCCCCAAAGGAGCAATAAAAGTAAACGTGTAAATACCTGTGCGGTAACATCCCGGTGAAATTAAAACCGCTGATGGCTGCATAGCGGCAAATACAGCTTCTTCTTTTGTTAATGCTTGCTTAACTGTTTTTAAAAGGTTTTGGCTGGGATCATCGTATATTGCAATTAGAACAGTATCATCAAAAACAATCTGTGAAGCATTACAATCACGGTAAGCAACCAAGCTTATTTCATACACCTCCTGCCCTTGTTGGTTTAGCCCTTTAAAGTCGTATTGAATACTGCTGTTTATGATGTGGGTGGCTGATGCAGTGAAACAACTAAGCACTAATAAAAGGGTAGGGATAAGGGTTTTCATGCGGGGTTTTTTAGGTTGTTCCTGTTTGCTGATGTAATTTACTATTGTTTCACAAAGCGTAGCGTATTAACTAATTTCTCGCTCACAATAGTAAGCACATAAATACCTGCGCCCAAGCCCGAAACATCAACGCCTTGTGCCGCAGCGTATTGCACTGTAAGAAGTGTTTTACCGGTCAAATCAGCAATTACAACGTTACTAAGCGGTTCGTCTGTTTCAATAAAAACCGTATTGGTGGTTGGGTTAGGGAAAACTCTTATTTCTTTGGTTTCAAAAGGGCTGGCTACTTGTAATGCAGTCTTTTTACCTCCGACAGTCCATTGGTTTGAAAGCACCTTTACCGCCTTACTGTTTTTATTCCCTATCGCTCTTATCCGATACAACCGAAGTATTGTATCTGCAAAAAGCTGATTATCCTTCCAGTAGTTTTGGGAAGAGACCGTCCCCAATGTTACCCAAATTCCCGTATCTATTCGGCGGTCAACGGTAAAAACCTCGCTCCCGTTTAGTGAGTGCTGCCAAGATAAAACAGTACCGTTTTTATCGGTGTTTCCCCACAAATCAATATAGGCATTGTCAGGATTTTTAGGCAATACAGAATACAGCAGTATTTGTTTGTAGTAGCTGGCAATGGCTGCCCCATTTCTCCACTCGGTTACTGAAAAACCAAACAATACGCCTACGGGGTTGGTTGATTTGCAGGTAATTTGCCCCGATGCATTTAGCGTAATATCGCCGCCAAGCTTTGCTGCTGCTGTAGCAATATCTCCCATGGGCCAAAAAAGTTTTGACGAATCAAACACGTCCGGTATTCTTTCATAAGAGCTTAAGTTGTTATAAAGTACAGGGGCAAACTCGTAGGTAAGACTGTCGCCGTCTTTATCCGTTGATTGTGCGTTTATAACAAACGTTTCGCCCATTGCCATTGCGTGGTATCCGGCCAAATTATGTTCATGCATCGTGTGTTGGGCGGTGTTAGGCGGAACGGCACAAGTAGCACTTGAAAGCGAAGCTTGTCGTCCGTAAAGCGGGTTTTCCCTGTAGTACAGCGTGTAACCCGTTGCTGTGTTTGGAACGGCTAACGTATCTGAAAAAACTACCTTGTATAAGCTATACGCTGTTGAAGTGCCGGGTGAGAAATTGGGCAGTTCCTCGGTTACAGACTCAATCCTAAGTGTATCTCTCAATACTATTTTCCCGCTTTTTTTGGTTTCATAAACACTTATTGTCGGCCTTAGCGATGAGTTCGGCAGGGCAATGTATGACGAATAATAATTGATAAGCTCAACCCGCAGCAACATACTATCCGTTCCTGTGGGTTGCAAATACTGATACCGCAGTTCAACGGTGAGCGGAGTATTTGCCACCGCAAACCCCGAAATCAGCAATAAAAAGATAGTAAACAACTTGCCCATAGGTTATTGGTTTACAATACAACGCGATAACAATCGGTAAGGTTTAAACAGTATTGTACGTTTATCGAAAACAAAAAAGGGCCGCAAAACCGCGGCCCTTTTCAATGAGTTTAATTAACGTATTAATACACGCTTATTCTTTCGGTTAGCACTGCGCTTCCGTCGTAAATCTTAATCAGGTAAATGCCTTGTGGCAGCCCTTTTACTGAAATTCCTTCTGATACATCTTCCCCTTTAATCGTAGTTATTACTTTTCCGGTAATATCTATCAGTTGCGCCTTGGTGATTTTCACATCAGGAGCAGTGCTTACATACACCCTGTCGTTTGATGGGTTTGGATAAATAGCAACGCTATACTGCGGAATGCTTTGGGCAGATAGTGTTTTATTTCTAACAATAGCCGAATCAGCATCTGATGTAGGATTAGCACTAGAGTTAGCGGTTACTTTATAAAAATAATAAAAATCAAACTCAATGTTAGTGTCAACATACGATGTTGTCTGACTATCTAAAACCGCAATGGTGTTCCAGCTGGTAGAGTCCTTCCTTCTCCTTTCCAATGTAAAAGAGGTAACCGAGCCTTGTAAAGTATGGCTCCACAATACTCCTATTCTTTTCTTTTTAATATCAGGAGCGTTAGCCACAAGGTCAATTTTCTCAAGTTGAGATTGATTATTAGCCAACACAATAACTGCTTTCTCTCTGTAATAGCTGCCTATAAGAGTTCCGCCTCGCCATTCGCGTACTTCATAAGAAAGCGTGTACCTGCCCACAGAAGCTGCTTTTGCGTACAGCGTTCCCCTTATACTGTCTAATATCGTATAGCTATTGGTGGTTCCCAATTGCGCATTTACACTGTATCCGTTTACATAACCTGCTTGAGTAAACGGGGGAAATATTTCATTTTTCGGGCTTGGAATTGGGTTAACCGGGTCTCCTTCATTTATGGCGTTTACCCAATGGTAGCTTAGGCTGTCTCCGTCTTCATCTATGTTTGCAAACGAAGTAACAAAATGTGTTGCTGCATTCATAATCAACGGTGATTCGTCTTCAACATATGGAGAAACGTTTTGGGCAGAAGAACCTGTGTTAATTTTTACATAAAACAGATTGCCGTTATCGGCCGCATTGGTAAGGTTATCTGAACCATACCTGCAACAGCGGGTCCAAGCTAAATAATAACTGGCTATTGTTGATTTAAGCGTAATTTCTTTTTCATAAAAACCCCTCCAAAGACATAATGTTGAATCGGGTTTTGTATGAACTCCCCGGCCTTGTATTTTAGATTCGCCGCCTAAACTCATATTTATTGATTGGTCTAGTATATATTTACCATTGTCAAGTTTGTAAAGACCCACCGTTATAGTGTTATCAAAACGTAGAGGTTTGTTTGTTTGTGACGAACAATCTCTAACCAACTCCAGTGTTACTAGGTAAACCAAATCACCATTGTTGTCTGTCCCTTTGTATTTGTATTGTAAATTCCCTTGAAGAAGGTGTGTGGCCGATAAGGGCAATAGGCAGCCAAACAATAAAATAGATAGAAATATTCTTTTCATGGTGCTAATTTCTGGATTTTTTGTCGCTAATATCTATAAACAGGGCTTTTTTCGACAAAATCAACTCAATCTAAAAATTTTATCCTCGCTTATGGCAAAAATACGGTCGGTTTTTTTTGGCGCTAAGGCAAACAAGCCTGTTAGCTTGCCAAAAGAAGGCAATACCGCATATTTTTCTGAAAAAAAGAAACAGGGAAGCCTAAGCCTTTGGCCACCGCCTCCCGCAAGCCTTACTCCGGGATGAATATGCCCGTAAACATTATAGGCCGACGGGTTTTCTACCGGCTCGTGCGTAAATAAAAAGGGACCCAAATGCAAAAAATCAAACACCTCAAAGCCAAACCGTTTGTATTCGTTCTCGTGTAAAATATCGTGGTTGCCTTGCACCAAAGTATAGTGCAAGTGTTGATGCTTGCTGATTAATTGACCCAGCAATTCCCAATCGCTATTATAACTGCTGTGAAATAAATCACCCAAAAACAATACCTGTTTTAGCTGCGGAGTTTGCAGCAATTTTTCAAGCACTACAAAATCTTTTTGCTGACTTAGTAACGGCAACGGGATTCCGGCCTTGCGAAAGTGCATACTTTTACCCAAGTGCAAATCGGCCAGTATCAGTGTTTGTTGTGCGGGCCACCATATTGCCTTTTCAGGCAATAAAACCAACTCTTCTCCGCAAACCACTAGAGACTCCATGGTGTTTACTGCCCTTTATTTTCTTTTTGCCTTAAAAAACTCTTTCAGCAATACCGAGCATTCGTGCTCAAGTACCCCGGTTATCAATTCGGTTTTGGGGTGCAGCAAGTTTCCGTGTTTTGCAAAACCCCTCTTCTCATCTCCTGCGCCAAACACAACTCTTTCAGGCCGAGCCCAAAAGATGGCTCCGGCGCACATCACGCAAGGTTCAAGGGTAACGTATAGTGTGCACTCCTCTAAAAACTTACCGCCTAAATAATTACTGGCCGCAGTAATGGCAAGCATTTCAGCGTGTGCTGTTACATCCGTAAGTTTTTCTGTTTGATTATAGCCTTTGCCTATCACCTTGTTGTTGCAAACCACAACCGCTCCCACAGGAATTTCATCCTCCTCAAAAGCCCGCTGTGCCTCGCGTAAGGCAACACGCATAAAATACTCATCTGTAAAAATTGTATCCATTTTATACTGTTGCACAAAAGTGCCACAAAATTCACGCTATGGCAAACTGCTTATGAAACAAAACACTTAGTTTTGATGTTAAATTGAGCACATGAATATCGGAATAGTATGCTACCCCACTTTTGGTGGTAGTGGTGTGGTTGCCACAGAGTTAGGAAAGGCCCTTGCCATGAAAGGGCACAAAGTTCATTTCATTTCATATAGCCAGCCGGCACGATTAGATTTTTTTTCGCAGAATATTTTCTTCCATGAAGTAGGGGTGAGCAGTTATCCCCTGTTTGAATACCCGCCTTACGAAACCGCCTTAACGGGTAAACTAATAGATATTGCTAAGTTTGAGAAGCTTGACATTGTGCATGTGCATTATGCCATTCCGCATGCGGCGGCGGCAGTTTTTGCCAAGCAAATACTTGCGTTGGAAGGAATAAACCTACCGGTGGTTACCACCTTGCACGGCACGGATATTACGCTGATTGGTAAAGACCCTACTTACGAGCCTGTGGTATCATACTCTATCAATCAAAGCGACGGAGTAACAGCCGTTTCGGAAAGTTTACGGCAGCAAACGTTTGAAAACTTTAAAATCACCAACGATATTGAGGTGATATACAACTTTATCGATTTTGAGAAATTCAGCAAAAAGCCTCGCGATTATTTCAAAAAAGCAATTGCGCCCTACGGTGAATTTTTAATTGCACATACCTCAAACTTTAGAAAAGTGAAAAGGGTAGGAGATGTGTTGCAGGTGTTTAAAAAAATATCTGAAAAACTACCCGCAAAACTACTACTGATAGGCGACGGGCCTGAACGTATAAATATTGAAAAAGAATGCCGCGAGCTGGAATTGTGCGGTGATAAAGTGGTGTTTTTGGGCAAACTGGAACCGATTGAAGAAATTTTATCGGTGTGTGATTTATTCATACTTCCTTCTGAAAGTGAGAGTTTTGGTTTAGCTGCGTTAGAAGCAATGGCCTGTGAAGTTCCTGTAATATCATCAAACACGGGCGGTTTGCCTGAGTTGAATATTCACGGGGTTACCGGCTTTACTTCAAATGTGGGCGATGTGGACGATATGGCAGCCAATGCTTTAAAAATTCTTCAATTGCCTGAAGTGCATCAACAATTTAAAAAAGCAGCCTTTGAACAGTCTAAAAACTTTGGTTTAGACGTAATTATGCCACAATATGAATTACTTTATGAAAAAGTGATTGAAAAACATTTGGCAAAAGTTTCATAATTTGCGAATAATTGAATGAACACATAAACTGTCTTGTGCAGTAATATACCTATGAACAAAAAATACAGGGTTTTAGTAGTGGAAGACGACCTGATGACTCAGGAGCTTATCAAAGAACAACTAAAAAACTTTGATGCCTTAACTGTAGTAGGCAGTGCAAATACGCTACTATCTGCAAAAGATGCCATTGAAGACAGTGACCCTGAAATTATTTTTTTAGATATAGACCTTAACGGCGCCAGTTCGTTTGATTTAATTCCCTACATAAAACCTACCTGCAAAATTGTATTTATAACTGCCAGCCCTACACAGGCAGTAAAGGCGTTTGAGGTTAATGCTACCGACTATATTTTAAAACCCATCAGCCTTGAAAGGTTGAATAAAACGGTTGCCAAAATAACCGACCAGATGAACGAAGGGGAGGAGGAAGATAGTCTTTCTGATAACTCTAAGTTTAAGCTCGACCAGATGATAATGGTAAACGCCGAGCATAAAATGGTGCTTATTAAGGTAAAAGACATCAACTACATATCTGCATACGGTAACTACACCAAAGTGTTTCTTGAAGATAACAAGATGTATGTTACATACGGCTCTATCAAAAACTGGATGCACCGTTTGCCCAAAGAAGCGTTTTTCCAAATACACCGCTCTACTATTGTTAACCTGCTGAATGTGATTAAGATTGACAAGTGGACCAACGATACCGGCCGTATGTACCTTAAAAACGTCAACGAGCCGTTTGAAATAAGCCGCAACTTCTTTAGCGAGCTTAAGAAAACCTTTAAGATTTAACCCTTTTTATTTACAAGCACTCCCACCGTGAACAAGGTAAACTTGTTTGGCTGTAGTTTCTTGTTTATCGCTTTGCCTGCCCCTGTCATTCCCAACTTGATTGGGAATCTCGCTTCTTGACAACGTCCAAAACCATCGGGAATAAATCCCGATGCTATTGATAGAGTGCTGGCAATCTATCAATAGCGGCAGGTACAAAGACCTGCCGTCAACCCATAATCGTCTTCCCTACATGGGAGGGAAAAGTTGAGACACTTTTAGCCGGGTAAGCACCTGGGTTGAGGCAAATAGTTAACGATTTATCCGTCAATGGCATCACTAAATATTGTTCTGTGTGCACTAACCATACATTTATAAATATTAACGATTAAATTGCGAACTCTTTTTAGCTTATAGCAAATGACCGACTACAAATTACCGGAATATAATACGGTACGCAACCACCTTGTTTTTTCAGAGTACGGACGCAACGTACAACGCTTGGTTGAGTACCTTGGCACGATAAAAGACCGTGAAGAACGCAACCGCAAAGCCAATACAGTAATTGCCATTATGGGGAACTTAAACCCCCACTTGCGCGATACTGCCGACTATAAACACAAGTTGTGGGATCACCTGTTTGCCATGTCTAACTTTACGTTAGATGTTGACTCACCGTACCCAATTCCAACACCAGAAACCATTAACAAAAAGCCGGACAGAGTTCCTTATTTGGGCAACCATATCAAGTTCAGGTTTTATGGCCGCAACGTGCAGTCGATGGTGAAAAAGGCTGCCGAAATGGAAGAAGGAGAAGAGAAGCAGTACTTCATCAACATGATAGCTTCGTTTATGCGTAACAGCAGTAAAAACTGGAACGACGAAAATCTTTCAGCAGAGGCTATTGCAGACCATATTGAAGTATTGTCAGAAGGTAGACTGAAAGTGCGTGCCGAAGACCTTACCCTTAGCGATGTGGGCCGCTATCAACCCAACAACAATTACAGGCCCAACAACAACCAGCGGAACAACAACTTTAAAAACCGTAACAACGGCCACAAAAACCGCAACAATCAAAACCAAAACCAAAACCAAAAACAACGCCGCAAATACTAATACGCTGCTATGGCTTTTTTTAAAATACAGGGGGGTAAAAAGCTACAAGGCGAGGTTACGCCGCAAGGGGCCAAAAACGAAGCCCTGCAAATATTATCAGCAGTATTGCTGACACCCGAAAAAGTAACCATTCATAAAATACCCGCCATCCGCGATGTATTAAAGCTTATAGAACTGTTGGGCGATATGGGCGTTGCTGTTGAGCAGCTGGGCCCAAACAGCTACAGTTTTGAAGCAAAAAACGTAAACCTTGATTACCTGCGCTCTGATGATTTTCGCAAAAAAGGGGGCGGACTTAGGGGTTCTATCATGGTGGTGGGGCCTTTGCTTACCCGTTTCGGCCGCGGCTATATGCCAAAACCGGGCGGTGATAAAATAGGTCGCCGTCGCTTAGATACGCACTTTTTAGGCTTTGAAAAACTTGGGGCTGTTACGTCGGTTCAATACGACGAGGCAGGCAATGCCCTATACCGTCTTGAGGCTGAAAAGCTGCAAGGCACTTATATGTTGCTGGATGAACCATCGGTAACAGGTACGGCCAATATTATTATGGCTGCTGTGATGGCAAAAGGCATCACCACTATTTACAACGCCGCTTGCGAGCCCTACATACAGCAACTTAGCAAAATGCTAAACAGCATGGGTGCTAAAATCAGCGGTTACGGCTCAAACCTGATAACTATTGAAGGCGTAGAATATTTGGGCGGTTGTACACATACCATGTTGCCCGATATGATTGAGGTAGGAAGTTTCATTGGTCTTGCCGCCATGACTCAATCCGAAATCACGATAAAAAATGCAGGCATTGAACACTTGGGGATCATTCCCCAAACGTTTGGCCGTTTAGGCATACAAATGGAGTTTAGGGGCGATGATATCTTTATCCCCGCGCAAGAAAAGTACAGGGTGGATACGTTTATGGACGGCTCGATACTTACCATTGCCGACGGACCTTGGCCGTTGTTTACCCCCGATCTTATCAGTATTATGCTGGTAGTGGCTACACAGGCCGAAGGTAACGTGCTGATACACCAAAAGATGTTTGAAAGCCGCCTGTTTTTTGTAGATAACCTGATTGATATGGGCGCGCAGATTATTTTGTGCGACCCGCACCGTGCCAACGTTATGGGGCTTAACCGTCGCTCTACACTAAAAGGTATCACCATGTCGTCTCCCGATATACGCGCCGGGGTTTCGTTATTGATTGCTGCATTAAGTGCAAACGGAACCAGCATTATACACAACATTGAGCAAATAGACCGAGGTTACGAAAACATTGACAGTCGTTTGAAAGCACTTGGTGCCCAGATTGAACGCTTTGAATAAATAAACACGTACAACCCGATAAAAACGGAACTGTTTTTGTGTGAGGTATAGAAATGGATAAAACCAAAATGAAGAAATACACCCTTTATGCACTTCCATTAGTAATGGTTTTTGGTATTGGTTTGGCCTTTGCGGTTGATGTTACCAAAAAAACCAAAGAGAGCGAGCGTGCTTCAATCACCGAGGCGATTACGCAAAACCCGCCCGAAGTGGGTGATGCTGCTCCCGAAATTGCTTTACCTACCCCTAATGGTGATACGCTTCGCTTATCAGCATTAAAAGGAAAAATTGTATTGATTGATTTTTGGGCATCGTGGTGCAAGCCTTGCCGTTCAGAAAATGTAAACCTTGTTAAAACTTACAACAAGTATAAAAGCATAGGCTTTAAAAACGCCTCGGAGTTTACCGTATTCAGCGTATCGTTAGATAATAGCAAAAGCAGCTGGCAAGCGGCCATTGATAAAGACCGTTTGAGCTGGGAATACCACGTATCGGATATGTTAAAGTGGGAATCAGGCCCTGTGACTACCTACGGAGTTGAAGCGATACCAGCCAACTTTTTGCTAAACGAAAAGGGCGTTGTGGTAGCTAAAAACCTTCGTGGTGCCGACCTTGATAAAGCCCTTGAAAGCTTACGATAGCTAACAGCACACACTTAAACCACTAAGGCGCGAAAACACTTTATTTAGTGTCTTTGCGCCTTAGTGGCTTTATATAAATCAGGGTTCTGTTTTCTTCTACTACACAAGGCGGTTACACCATTACCAATTTGCGGTGTTTTGCCACCAGTTCGCCCACAAAGTCAGCGGTTTCATCGGGGTAATCAATGTGTATGTGCTTGCCGTATTCAATCCAGCTGTTCAGCTGGTTCAAAAAGTTTCCGTTTATTTCAGTAATCACCGTACAGCCCGCCTTTTTAGCACCCAAAGCATTGCAATGTTGTTCGTATTGGCCAATCATGGGTACTACCATCACTTTTTTGTTTAAGAAAATAGCCTCGGTAGGTGCTTCAAATCCGCCGGCGGTAATTAAGCCCATACAGCCCTCCAGGCTCTTTGTATAAGCTTCGCTGTTAATTGGGTACACAAACGTGTTTTCGACCCTGTAAGGGGCTTTTGTGTGCTTGCTGAATACCTCAAACTTTACCCCGTTTACTTTGGTAAATTTTGTCACCAAAAACTTATCATCGTGGGCGGGTAAATACACCGTAACATGGCCGAGATTTTCAGGCTCAAGCCTTCGTATATCCTCGCGGATAACGGGGGTACGTATAAAATCGTCGTACCGCTCAAAGTGAAAACCGATATGTTCTTGCGAGGGCGAGTAATTACGAAACACCCACTCCACAAAAGGGTTCTTTTTATCAGGGCGCGGCGTGTGCGGCGATAGAAACGCCGCTTGGTGGCTCATGGCTACGCAGGTTTTTCCGCGCAGTTTGCAAGCCCATGCCGTAACGGGTTCAAAATCGTTAATTATCAAATCGTAGTTGTGCACCGGAAAATCCCACACATCCTTCATTAGTGTGAAGGTTCGCATGTTTTTCCAGCTATCCCAAAAATCAACCCCGCCTTTCTTTCCAAACGTAAAACTCCAGCCGTGCATTTTATATTTCACGGGGTGGTTCACGTTCACCTCACTTTGGGTTCCGCTGATAAGCACATCCAACTCACCGTTATTTGCCAAATGGGGGATAATCTCCCTTGCACGGCTCACGTGGCCGTTACCTGTCCCCTGTATGGCGTATAATATCTTCATAAACGTGCTGTATTTTGGGGGCAATCAACGCATCAATCTCATCCTTATCCAAAGCATCCTCAGCCTTATCATAGCCCATATCTTTATAAAAATTAAACACCTTCCACTCACCGTTCACATATTCCAACGAGGTTAGGTTCTCTACCCAATCGCCGCTGTTAAGGTACACCACTTTGCCCTTTTCGGTCACCACTTCTTTCATCATGGGTTGGTGTATATGCCCGCAAGCCACGTAATCGTAGCCGCTTTCAATGGCAATCTCTACCGCAGTGTGCTCAAAATCATCAATAAACTTAATGGCCTGCTTCACCCCGCTTTTTATCTTTTTTGATAACGATACCTTACCGCGGCGCAATATATTTTCAGAAATAAAGTTTACAAAGCGGTTTAGCAATATCAGCAAATCATAGCCCCAACCACCCAGCTTGGCCAGCCACTTACTGTGCTTCATGGTAATATCAAACACATCACCGTGAAAAAACCACATCTTTTTGCCGTCCATTTCAAGCACCAACTTGTTGTCAATCTTAAAGTTGTTCAGCTCAAAATCGGCAAAGCGGCGCAGCATTTCATCGTGGTTTCCGGTAAGATAATGCACCTGTGTGCCGTTGTTTATCATTTTCACAATGCGTTGCACCACCTTCATGTGGCTTTCGGGCCAAAAGCGTTTGTTAAACTGCCATATATCAATGATGTCCCCGTTGAGTATCAATATCTTGGGGTTAATTTTTTTAAGGTACTTGTTCAGTTCCTTAGCGTGGCAGCCATACGTACCAAGGTGTACATCAGATACTACGCAAATATCAAGCGGTCGTTTAGCCATAAAAATTAATGGGCGAATGTGGTACGAAGTTTTAAAGTAATTCTTACCATTGTGTTACGCTTCGTTTAATAAAACTAACAGAAAAGCAGGGTTTTAAGTGGATAAACAACCAACCGTATATTATTACCTTCAGTATGTTATTAAAACATTAATATATAGCCGCTTATGGGTGGCTTTTTGTGTTTTTGCGTTTACACAAACAGCGTTTGTACTGTTTACTGAGGTAGAAGGAGTCTCTGTTTACTCGGTAATTCTTGCGTTGGGCAGTTACGTGTTGTATGTGCTGCCGTTTTTGTATTACGGTGCCAAGGGGGTGATACGGGCATCAAACCCCCGCCAGTTATGGGTTGAGAAACGACTGAACCGTTTATACATCACAACTACTTTGGTGGCACTGGCTACGCTCGCTATGGCCTTTTTTTACTTAGATGTGTTTTTACGCTTATTGTATTACAGCGCACCTGTTGGCCTGCTTACGGTTTTCTACGAGCTGCCTTTAATACGTTTTAGGGGACGTTTTATGGCTTTGCGACAAATAGGCTGGCTAAAACCTTTTTTACTGGCGTTTGTGTGGTGGTACATGGGTGCCTATGTAGTAGCAATAGATAAGGCAGATGATGTAAGTTGTTTTGTCACTTATTTAACCATTACGGATAAATGGCTGCTGTTTCTGCAATATGTTTTGATGTTGGTGCTGAGTGTGCTGTTTGATATACGTGATGAAGAAGCCGACCGTTTGGCGGGCATACGCACGTGGCCTGTGGGGTTGGGCATTGCGCCAACCAAAAAATTGTTGCTGTTGCTTTGCTTGTTAAGCATTTCAGTAGCTACTACGGTGTTGCCGTCGGGTGGTTTTATGTTGTGTTATGCGGGCGTGTTCGGCCTTTTAGCCGTTTATACGTTTTTGCCCTTGTACAAATTGCCTTGGTGGTTTTATGATATAGCCGTTGACGGTATCATGTTACTGCAATGGCTGTTGGTGCTTTTGCTATAATCTTTTATTGTTAGCAAGCAGTGCGGGAAGTATAAGGTTATCAGGACTGGAAAAGAATACCTAATAACGATGAAATAATTCCTGTGGCAAGAGGAGCAGAAGATTTGAGAATTTCACCAATAACGCCCTTTATAGAATCATCGATTTTTAGCGGTTTCGAGTTATCATCATTAACTCTTGGTTGCTGAGCTTGTAAGTGGTACAATTTTAAGGCTGCAGGCAGATAAAAGATAGCTATTAACAAACTATAGATTAAACCATAGGCAATAACAAAATCATTATGTATAGGGCTTTTACCCATATCTTTTGTTACCTTTTGTATTAACTGTAATTGGTTTGTAGCAGTATACAGTAGCGATGTTGTAATCATAACAAATGAAAAGCCTATTGAAATAGCCAATAAAAAAAGCTTCAGTCTCTCTTTGAGGTAGGTCACTTTAACCGTTTCATCACTTGATAATTCTGACGACAGCCTATAGATAAACATCATTCCCATGAAAATTGGTCCACAAGCAATAAAGCCAATTAGGTTCATTAGTAAAAAACGTCCGTCCCATTCGGGTATGAAAAGTGTTGTGAACAGCGGAGTTGAATCGAGAATGGATGAAAATAATGTGATATGGAAGCCTAAAAGAATAAAGAAGGAGAACCCAAAATAAGCCCATCGCTTCTTCCACAGCCCGTAAGTTGAAAAGTGTTCACTTTTATTAATTTCCTCAGCTAAAACCCATAAAGGGAAAAAAGAAGCAAACCACATAACAAACATTGCAATGATAAATGTTGCCCAAATGAGGAAAGCAGGGTTTTTTCTAAAAAACTCTATATCAGAGGTGTATTGTTTTTGGTAATCTTGTATAAGCTGTGACTGTGTAATAGTTATCTTTTTAACTGTATCATAAGTAATTAATACAGTGTCAAGGGTTTTAGTTATAGAGTCCTTTTGGGCCTTAACATTATTAGCCATTCCGTGCCCCCAATAACTGATGGTAAGCTTGCGGTTACTGTCTCCATAAAATGCTATGATTTTGCCACAATAACTGCTGTCTTTTGTTGGACACGGTGGAGTAAAGATGATTTCCGAAAAAACAGACTTAGGTTTAGCCGTTAAATCAAATAAGTCGTTTCCAAAAATGATGAAATGACTTGTGATAAAGCCAACGAAACCCATAAGAATAAGAAAATATGGGCTTTTTTTTATTGCAAAAGATGATTTCATCAAAAGGAAATAGCCGTCTTGTTTTAGCTAATTTAAAGGTTTTGTTTAACTAAACATTCACCTTCTTTTTCACAATGTACTCAGGGCGGTCTTTCACTTCGTCGAAAATGTTTCCGATGTATTCGCCCAATACGCCTACGGTAATTAGCTGAACCCCGCCAAAAAAGATAATAGTGATAATGAGCGAAGCCCAACCGGGTACTTCTTCCAAATCACCGCTTACCTTTTCAACAACTACAACGGTGGTTAAAATCAACCCGATAAGTATGCTTACCAACCCAAGATTAAGGGCAAGTTTCAGTGGCTTTTTGCTGAAATAGAACATCCCGATGCTGGCTAAGTGCAACAATTTGCGCAGCGAGTATTTGGTTTCGCCGCCGGCACGACCCGGGCGGTTGTAGTAGAACGGTGTTTGCGAAAAGCCCATCCAACTGATAATACCGCGAACGTATTTGTTCTTCTCGCGGAATTGCTTGAAGGCATCTATCACGTGGCGGTCAATCAAACGGAAGTCGCCCGAATCTAAGGGCAAATCCACTTCTGAAAGGTAATTCACCGTGCGGTAAAAGCCTTTGTAGGCCAGTTTTTTAAAGAAACCAACGCCCTCTCTGTTTTGGCGTACGCAGTACACCACGTTGGCCTGTGTTTCTTTATACTTTGCAATAATATCGGGGAAAAGCTCCGGAGGGTCTTGCAAATCGGCATCAATAATAATGGCAACGTCGCCCGTAGCTTCGCAAATACCTGCGCACACGGCAGGCTGATGCCCAAAATTGCGCGAAAACGAAAGCAGTTTAATGTTGGGGTTGGTGGCCGCGCGTTCTTCTAAAATAGAAAGCGTGCTATCACGACTGCCGTCGTCAATAAAAATAACCTCGTAGTTGGTGTGGTAGCCGTTGGCATTTATCACCCCCATTAATCGGTCAAAAGTGGTGGCTATAACGTCTTCTTCGTTATAGCAGGGGATAATTACCGATAGCCTAAGTTGTTCGCTCATTTATTTAACTTTCTCAAAAACTGCTATCTGGAAACTCCTGTCTTTGGCAGTAACCATCAGCGGTTCTAAAAATTTATATCCGTTTTGTTCAAAATATTCAGGCATTACACTGCCGGGTGTACGGTTGGGGCGGTAGCCGTAGTGGCTGTCCCAAACCATTAAGCTACCCACCGGGGCCGCCATAATGCTGGCACTATCAAGCGTGCCTGTTTTTTCTTTGCGGCTGTTGGTTTCAGTAAGCCAATAGTACCAAATGTTTGAGTGGTTGCAATACAAGGGGCGGTCTTTCAAATCGCCTTGCTTGTTAAGGCGCTGCACCAATTGACGCACCGATACATTTTCTTCCGATAGTTTGTATGGGTGCACCTCTTTGCTGGCATACAGTAAACCCAATCCTGTAACCACACCCGTTAGTGCCAATCCTTTCAACGGGATAAAGTAAAGTGCAGCCCCTGCCAACACAAACACAAAGGGGAAAAAGTCTTTTATTTTATCTTCTGTTTTTGGGTCGATGGTAAATTTCAGGTAGCTATGCTCGTAAGTCATAAAAATCAGTACGAATACAGCAAGAGCGCCCAAAACAATTCCTAACTCTGATAAACTAGGGCGTTTAAGCCACAGCAAACTTAGTGCTCCTAAGGTTGCTACCAGTGGCGAAATGGCCGTCATATAGCGCAAGTTACCGCCGGTTGCAGGGCCAATTTCAGGGCTTTTAAGGTTAAATATACAGTGAATGGCAAAGAAGAATACAAAGGGCACAAACACAAACAATACTTCTGAGTCTTTGCTTTTCAACCATCCTTTTGATACTGCGGCTTTAAGTATTTGATAGGTGGCTACGGCGAGCAATGCTATTTGGATAGCTCCAAAAACTACTGCCGACATTAATATGTAATGCTCCAATCCTTGTTTGGGATATTCTTTAGCATAGGCTGCTGATGTGGCAGCAGCTTCAGTAATCATGTACCAAAAATCACCTTTGGCACTAAGTGTCCACAAAGCGTATAGAAGCGGGAAAACACCCAAAGCAATCATAGGCACCCACTTGCGCTTAATTAACAGATACAAGCCCATTAAAAGGGCTAAGGGAATAAGTTCTTGGCGGATTAACACATCATACGAAAGCAACAGGGAGCTAAACAGCCATTTCTCTTTTAAAGCCAGATAAACGGAGCCGATGAGCAATACGCCCGAAAGTATATCGGCGTAGTTGCGGAAAGAAATTTCAATCCAAACAGGTTGTAGGGCAGCTAATACAAAGGCAAGCACAGCCGCTTTTTTATTAAAATGCTGGGCAGTTTTAGCAGCCAGCCAGCATCCCAAGGCACTTATGGCGCAGTTAAACAATACTACAAACTTATAGCCCAATAAGGCGGGCAAGGCGTACAGCAGCTTGTAGCCGGGTTTTGCCCAGTTACCCATTACGCTGGTAGGGTCGTCCCAAAAGCCCAGCATACTCATAAAGTGGGCAATCTCATCGTCCTGATAAAACCCTACAGATTTGGTGGAGTAAAAGTAAAAGCCCACCAATGCGGCGGCAGTAAGTATCCACAAATGCGACTCTTTACTGCCAAAGCCCTCTTGTTGGCCAACAGTAGCTGCGGCAGTTTCTTTTTTGGGAGTTTCTTTTTTTACCATCCGGTTTACCTTGATTATTAGGGATTGGGTTGATTTAAGGATTTTTTGTTTAAGGGGTGTTTTTTATTATATATCCGTTTAAACTCTAAACTCTTTGCTCCAAAATTAATAAGTAAACCCATAGGCAGGTTATAAACTTCAAGATAATTCAATGCTTGCACAAAATGATAATCCTCAAATGCTCCTACGGCTTTTAATTCCAAGCATATTATATCATCAATCAGAAAATCTACGCGACGGGTTCCAATTTCAGTTTCGTCGTAAAAAATCTTCATTTCCTTTTCTCTAACAAAAGAAACGTTGTTTTTAGTAAGCTCAATTGCCAACGCCCTTTGGTAAATCACTTCCTGAAAACCACAGCCTATCTTTGAATGAACTGTCATGCAGCATCCGATAATCGTATGAGTGGTCTCTTCGTAAATCATAAATAAATAGCTAATGAGTTAACTTTAACCGCAAAAAAAGAGCGACAGGATGAAAAATCCTAAAAATCCTTACCAATCCTAAAAATCAGGGCATAAATTGCACCCTCAAAATGGATAAACGCTACTACAAAGAGTATTACACTCTAGAACGCGGGCATTGGTGGTTTACCGTGCGTGCCCAAATATTGGAGGATTATGTTCGCAGGAATATATATAAAGGCAGCCCGCTTAAAATTTTGAACGTTGGGGTGGCAACGGGTGCTACCAGTGATATGCTGGCAAAGTTTGGTGAGGTTACCTCGCTGGAATATGATGCGGATTGTTGTGCCTTTTTGCGTGAAGAGTTGAATAAGGAGGTGATTAACGGTTCAGTACTTGAGCTGCCGTTTGGTGCCGGCGAATATGATTTGGTGTGTGCGTTTGATGTGATTGAACACGTAGAGGATGATACGCTGGCCGTACGCGAAATGAAGCGCGTGTGCAAACCCGGCGGAGATTTGTTTATTACCGTTCCTGCGCTGATGGTGCTTTGGAGCCAACACGACGAGGTGAACCATCACTTCCGTCGCTATAAGATGAGTGGTGTAAGAGCCTTGTTTGAAAAAGATACCGACGGCTCAGAGCGATTTTCAAGTTATTTCAACTCGCTGCTGTTTCCTCCCATTTTTGTGTTCAGGGTGCTTTCAAAACTATTGCCCAAGCGTAGCACAAAAAACAACTCAGGATCAGATTTCGGGGTGTTCAACAACGGTTTTACCAATAAACTATTGGCAGCATTTTTCAGGATTGAACTAAGCTGGCTTCGTTTCTCAAAATTTCCTGTAGGGGTTTCTATACTGTATAGCTGGAAGAAGAGTTAAGTGCCTTCTTTTTGTTGATAGCTATACGCATTACTTGATAATGAATGCTGGCTGTCAAATAAACACTCAGTGCTTATGTTCGTTGTCGTTTTAAAAAATGAATAAGGGTATTACACAAAGTGTAGTTTACTTTTGCTAATTGTTCCGTTAGATGGTAAAAACAATGATAGTCAAAGAGTTTGATACCAACAAAGGGCTCTATTTCTTTGAGTTTGAAGATGATGTTGAGACAGAATATCACAAACACCCCGCGATTGAAGTTATCATTGCTAAATATGGGACATTTACCTTATGGAACGGCCTAGAGGGTTTTTCAAACTTAAAGTTTGCAATTATTGGAGCTAATCAAAAGCACAGACTTTGTGCAAAAAATTGTGGGCTAAAAGTATTTATGTTTGAACATCATAATAAACAGATAAATGACTGCTTAACTTTTGCAAAAATTGACTTGAAAAATGGTTTCTTCATTGAATCATTGTACGAAAAAGCGCACAAAACCATTGATGTAATTTTACAACAAACGATGAAGGGAAGTTTTGCAACGGAATATGACCGCCGTATAAGGACAGTTATTGATTTTTTAAATACCAATACTTACGAACACAGCATAACAATAAAAAAGCTGCAATCTGTTACTAATCTTTCAGAGAGCAGACTTTCTCATCTTTTTAAAACTAATGTCGGCATTTCATTAAAAAAATACCTTGTTTGGGTCAAGTTGAAATCAGCCATAAAGGAGCATTTAAACAATAAAGAGGATTTATTTTATGCACTAATTAATAGCGGGTTCTACGATCAACCTCATTTTAGTAAAAGTTTCAAAAGTATGTTAGGCATTAAACCCTCAAAAGCATACAATAGCAGAACCGTACAAGTATTGCCCGTTAATCCATCATAGCTTTGCTCTACCATTAATAAACACTAAGAAAAATGTCAGACAACATCAGAGCAATAAATAAGAGCGATTTAGATGACCTTAAGAATGTAATAGCTACAAGTGGACTTTTTCCTCCCGATTTGCTCGAAGGTATGGTTTCTGATTATTTTTCTAACCCTGAAACACAGGATATTTGGTTAACACAACTTTACAATAATAAACCCATTGCTGTTGCTTATTGTGCCCCCGAAAGGCTTACTGTAGGCACATATAATCTTTATTTGATTGCTGTTCATAAAGATTTTCAAGGGAAAGGTATAGGCAGAAAACTAATGAGTTATGTTGAGCACCTGCTCAACTCACATGGTAATCGTATTTTGTTGGTTGAGACGTCCGGCTTACCTGAGTTTGAATTAACAAGGAAGTTTTACGACATATGTGGTTACAAGCGCGAAGCTGTCATTAGGGATTTTTACCTTGATGGTGAGGACAAGGTTGTTTTTTGGAAAAGGCTTAATTAAAGAACTATATACAGACCATAATAAATATTTTGGCTTCGTTTCTCAAAATTCCCTGTAGGGGTTTCTATACTTTATAGCTGGAAGAAGAAATAACTATTTCTTGTTACGGATTAACTCCAAAACAAAATCCATTTCTGCATCCCTGTTGTTAAGCCAGTCGTCAATAGCAGGCTTGATGACGAAGTCAGGGCGCAATCCTTTTGTGTTTTGCTTGTCTATGGGCATCTCATACCTAACCATTGGAATGGTAACGATGGCTTTTGTGATAGGTAGAATAACCGTTCCCGTTACGCCGCTTGTGTTTCCTTTATAGCTTCCGCCTGCCTCTTCGCCCACAATAGTTCCCAGTTTGTAAGTACGCACAGCAGAGAGTACCTCTGTGCTGGTAGAAGCGCATTTGCCGTTGGTAATAAAAAACACGTTGCCCTTAAAATAATTGGAGCTGCTTTCCTGCACGCCCAATACACTGTGGTTTTTCCATTTATAGCCCCCGTCTTCTTTTACAACTCCCTTGGGGAAGCCCTGAAAAGTTTCGGGAATGTTGTAGTTAATAAAATCAAACAACGTATCCGATGTAAGCCACTGGTTTTTACAATACACAAAAAGTTTAGGCGATAGGTAAGAGAGAAGATTCGCGCCATACTCACTGAGGCCGCCGGCGTTGTTGCGTAAGTCTATCACAAGGTTTTTGTATTCATGAACTCTGCTTAGTACAAAAAAGCTATCTAAAAACCTGTTGTAATCAATCCCGGCATTGTCCATCAAATCTTTACGAAAGCTGCGTATGGTTAGCACCACCGTATTTAGCTCCTTGTTAACAGAGCATTCAATGGGAGGTAGTTTTTTGTTTAAAGCATTCCGTTTAGTATCTAATTGTGTTTTAGTAATGCCCTTTACGATAGTGATATCGGCTTCCTCTTTGCTTTTTTGCAAGCAGGTAACTTCATATTGTGCCGCGCTTTCTTTAATGGCAAACGAGTAGTAATAATAAAACCCTGTTTTGAGGACGTTTTTTATGCGCGATAAATTACCGCCGTCAGTAGGGATGGCAAGGGATATTTGCTCAAAAATCTTGCTGATTGGGACTCCATCGATTTCCAGTATTTCTGTCCCAAAATCTAAGATGGCATTATCACTATAATTTTGGTACACATAGTATTTTCCGTCGGCTTCAAATAGGTTAAAAGGAAGTAAAAGGGCGTTTTGCTGCCACCAGTTTTCATGGGCTTCGGAAAAATCTATCGAAGTATGCGAGCAGCCGATTGGAAAAGTAAGCAACACTGCTTTTCGTAAGAACTCGGTTTCAGTTAATGAGTCACTGCGAAGTATGGTTTCTCTAATAGTTTCTTTCCAGTCGTCAAATTTATTTGTGTCAACGTGCCAATATAACCCGGGGTGTGCCTTCTCAAGAGCGGTTGACATATAGTCAAAGTCTTGCACAAGTTGCCTTGCAGCAAATTTTTTATCGGGATTAAACGATTGGGATAAACCGGTTATGGTTACTAAGAATATCAGGTATGATAAAAGAGCCTTTAACTTCATAAAACTATAATGCCGTTGTAATTTATACAATTACAACGGCATTCAGGGTCAAATAAGTTTATCTATTACTCTACCGTTACCGATTTTGCAAGGTTACGGGGTTGGTCAACGTTGCGTTCAAGCATTACGGCAATGTTGTATGCCAACAGCTGTAACGGAACAATAGCTAACAAGGGAAGGAAATACTCTTGGCAATCAGGGATGTAAATCACATGGTCGGCCATTGTTTTTATGTGGTCGTCTCCTTCGGTTGCAATAGCAATTACACGGCCTTTACGGGCTTTCACCTCTTGTATGTTGCTCACTACTTTTTCGTAGTTGCTGTGTTGTGTAGCAATTACTACCACCGGCATTTCTTCGTCAATCAACGCAATCGGTCCGTGCTTCATTTCAGCAGCAGGGTAGCCTTCGGCGTGTATGTACGATATTTCTTTTAGTTTAAGCGCACCTTCAAGAGCTACAGGGAAACCAAATCCACGGCCTAGGTATAAGAAGTTTTTAGCGTCTTTAAACTCACCGGCAATGTATTTAATCTGTGCAGCGGTATTGTCAAGTATTTGCTGGATTTTATCAGGAATAGTTTCCATCTCAAACGAGATTTTACGGAAGTTTTCCTCGCTGATAGTGCCTTTGCGTTTTGCAACGGCCAATGCTATAAGGGCTAGTGCTGTAACCTGTGCAGTAAATGCTTTGGTTGATGCCACCCCAATTTCAGGGCCGGCGTGTGTATAGGCTCCTGCATCAGTAGTACGGGGAATTGATGAGCCTACCACGTTGCAAATACCAAAAATGGTTGCTCCGCGAGACTTGGCTAGTTCAATTGCAGCCAACGTGTCGGCTGTTTCGCCCGATTGAGATACAGCAATTACAAAATCACCTTCGCCTACAATAGGATTACGGTAGCGGAATTCTGAGGCATATTCAACCTCAACAGGAATGCGGGCAATTTCTTCAAACAAATACTCGCCCACAATACCGGCAATCCATGATGTGCCGCAGCCCACAATTATAATACGCTTCAAATTCACCAGCTTATCCATGTACTCGGTTACACCGGCCATATGTATGCTGTTGTCAGAAACGCTTATGCGTCCGCGGAAACTATCGCGGATAGAGCGGGGTTGCTCGTAAATTTCTTTAATCATAAAGTGGTCGTAACCGCCTTTTTCAATTTGCTCAAGATTCATCTCAAGCTCTTGTATGTAAGGGGTTTTCACCGCATTATCGATGGTTTTTATCGTTAGCTCATTGTTTTTAATAATGGCAATCTCACCATCGTTCAGGTAAATAACGTTTTTGGTGTATTCAATCAAAGGCGCGGCATCAGAAGCAATAAAGTGTTCGTTATCGCCAATACCCAATACCATCGGGCTGCCTTTGCGTGCACCAATCAAAAAATTAGGCTCGTCTTTGTTCACAATAACTATAGCGTAGGCCCCAACCACTTCGCTAAGTCCAAGGCGAACAGCTTCCTCAAAAGCACAATCCGTTTTTTGTTGTATTTCTTCAATAAGGTGTATTAGCACCTCAGTATCAGTCTCGCTTTTAAACTCATGTCCGCGAGACATCAGTTCTTTTTTCAGTGAAGAATAGTTCTCGATAATGCCATTATGAATAATGGCCATGTTACCCCTTTGCGAAACGTGCGGGTGGGCATTAACATCATTAGGCTCGCCGTGTGTGGCCCAGCGAGTATGACCTATACCAATGTTACCCGTAATGTCTTCGTTCTTTACAGTTTCTTCAAGTTCACTAACCTTCCCCTTTTTCTTAAAAATTTTAAGGTCGTGATTAAGCAGCGCTACGCCTGAGCTGTCGTAGCCCCTGTACTCTAAGCGCTTTAGTCCTTTAATAAGGATAGGATAGGCCTCTCTGGGACCTATGTAACCAACAATACCACACATAAAAATAACGAATTAAAAAAAACGATTTAAGGTGCTTATAAACGCCCTTGTTTAACGAGAGCGTAAATTTACAGTTTGCATTTCAAAATCAAAAGGACGGTTATTTAAGCGGCTAATATTTCGCAGTTGATGAAGTAATTCTTCAAACTGTGCGAAGTTTACCGATTGGTGTCCGTCTGATAGTGCATTGTCAGGGTCGTTGTGGGTTTCAATCATCAAACCGTCACTGCCAACAGCAATCGCTGCTACCGACATTGGTGCGATAAGTTTTGAAAGCCCCGTTCCCTGGCTTGGGTCAACAATCACCGGCAGGTGCGATAGCTCTTTAACCAGTGCCACAGCCGATAGGTCTAATGTATTCCTCGTTGCTGTTTCAAATGTACGTATTCCGCGCTCACACAATATTACTTTTTCGTTACCGCCAAGCAATATGTGTTCGGCTGCAAGTAGCCACTCCTCAATAGTAGCACTTAAGCCGCGTTTTAATAAAACGGGCTTATCAACTTTGCCCAGCCCATTCAAAAACTGGTAGTTGTGCATATTACGTGTCCCTACTTGCAAAATATCGGCGTATTCCAACACCTCGTCAAGCAATGAGTAGTCCAATACTTCAGTAACAACTTTCATATCAAACTCATTGGCAACTTTGCGCAACAACTCAAGCCCTTGTTTTTTCATTCCCTGAAAAGAGTAGGGCGAGGTGCGGGGTTTGTACGCTCCGCCGCGCAAAAATTTAACTCCGTTTTTTGAAAGAAACGAAGCGATATCATACAACTGCTGCTCGCTTTCAACGGCGCACGGTCCGGCTATCAGCACGGGGTATTCTCCGCCAATTTCAAGCGAACCGGTTTTAACCACCGTAGAGTTCTTTTTCCATTTGCGGCTGGCAAGCTGGTAAGAAGTACCTATTTGGGTGATTTTTGAAACCGTTTTAAGGCTTTGCAAGTATTGTATCTGTGTATCGTTTATGTATGAAACAATAACATACACAGGGTTTGAAGGGATGGGTGCAAAGTGGTATGCAAGCCCTTCTGCCTTCAAAAAGTCTTCAACGGTTGGGCAGCCTTCTGCCAAATGATTGCTTAATTCTACTAACACTTATCGTACTTTTATTACATGCAGCCTTAGCTTTATGCCCCTCTCAATACCCTTGCGGGTATCCAGTGTAAGATGGCCTGCGGTAATAGGATTATCTGAAGGTATCCTCAAATAAAAACCCTTGTTATAGTTTATACCGTGGTTGCGGTTTTCGTTTACCACGTATTGCAGGTGTCTAGGGATATTAAAGGTGTACTGCTGCCTGTCGCTATTGTATTTTCCGTCAAACAAATCTGCCTCACTAATTGCATCTGCTACCAGCGATACTTCATCGGTTGAGTCTCTAAATAGTAACAACAGTCGTGTTGGTGCATCAAAACCCGCGCCAATTCCTAACGCATTTGACGAAACGGTTAAATTTGCTCCAACAATCGCATACCTGCTGTCTTTTGCAAAATTATCAAGCCCCGGAATTTGTATTAAAACACGGGTTCCTGCCATCGATTGCAAGTAACACTCGTCGTAATTAGCGCCCACGGTAAACTGTGTTTGGGCACTAGTACCTGCAAAGTTATGGTTAAATAAGTTGGCAAATGCTGAGTTGTCTTTATTTATAGGGAACAACACCTGCTGGGTATCGTTGTAGTACACACGTATGCCCGAGATGCCCGAAGTAAGGTTCATATAAGCAGCAGCACCGTCGTCTTGCGGCAATGTGCTGTTATCAGCCTCTACTCGTATTCCCCTGATAAAGTCTTGAAAAGCGGTATTGGTAGCAAAGTTTGCAGCCGCACCGTTTATAATTTTAGTTCCAAAAGAAGCATTGTTCAACTTCAAACGCAGTTGAGGCCCTTCTTTGGTTGTAGTTCCGTTAAAAGTAATGCTCACACTGTCTTTAACATTTAACTTGGTAGAAAGTGTGCCGATGGGAGCAGGATTATAAGAAATATTTCGTCGCGAATAGTATTGAGAGTCTGGGCTCAAAACCTCGCTCACCTCGTAAGCATTAAGGGTGATGGGGGTGTTTGGGTTACCTTGAAAATTATCCTCGCCTGAATAAGACATCACTATAAACACAGAGTCGATAGTGCTGCCTGCCGGAAACGTAAAGTTGCTTGATGAAGGAAGCGTGAAGTTTACAGCAATGCCGGCGGTAGATTTTCCGTACACAGTGCTGTTAAGTGCTCCCAAAATTTGCAACGAAAGATTGCTGGTGGCAAATGAATCTTCGGGTAAGGTGCGCGTAAAAAGCGTAAAGGTATCAATAACCATTACCTCTGGGCTGGTTCCCGTATTAAGCCCTAATTTTTCATCGTCGCTTTTGCACGAAAAAAGGGTGGTGGCGCAGATGAGCGCCGCCACCCCCCAATAAAATCCTGTTTTTTTCAAGTGTTAATTGTTACTTGATAATATTTCGTCGTAGAAACGTAAATAATTGTCTGCATATTGTTGGTCGTCGTCGTGGGTTAGCACGGGGCGCTCCAACTTACTAATGGTGCTTTCCACCTCTGGGTCAATATTTCCTCCGGCCCTAACTACAGCGTCCGCGTGTGTAATGGCACCAAGGTATAGGCCGTTGCAAGAGCCGTTATCATAACAGGCCATTTGCTCAGGTTCAATATTGTTAAGGCTAGCTTTGCGGGCGAAATCTTCGCCTAGGTTTTCCTGAAACTCTTTTTCAAAAATGCTGTAAATAACTTTTGAGTTTTTAAATACAGGCTCGTTTTTGTAAATGGTTTTCAGGTAAAGAGGGATAAGACTGGTCATCCAGCCTTGGCAGTGAATAATGTCGGGTGCCCAACCTAATTTTTTAACGGTTTCAAGTGCACCTTTGCAAAAAAAGATGGTGCGCTCATCGTTATCAGGGAAAAACTGGTTTTCCTCGTTATGATAAAGCGCTTTGCGGTGAAAGTACTCTTCGTTGTCTAGAAAATACACTTGCATTTTGGCATCGGGTAGTGAAGCTACCTTGATAATCAACGGGTTGTCGTTATCGTCGATGGTGATGTTGATGCCCGAGAGGCGTACTACCTCGTGCAAGCGGTTGCGGCGCTCATTAATCAAGCCAAAACGAGGGACAAGAACCCTAATTTCGTTGTCTTTTTCTTGAATGGCTTGTGGAAGCAGGCGTGCAATTTCTGAGACTGATGATGTGCTTGTCAGAAAAGGGCTCATTTCTGATGAAACGAACAGAACTTTTTTTCTTCCCATATTGCAGTAAAAATGTGTTTGCAAAGTTACTTAAAATAATCCAATATTGCCAATTTTCCACAAAATGATGTTAATAGCTGTAAGTGCGTGATTATCTTTACTAAAATATCTCAAATCAATAAATTTTTAACCGCTATCGCGCAAAAAGGCAGCAGTATTGGCTTTGTTCCTACCATGGGTGCTTTGCACGAGGGGCATCTTACATTAATCAGAAAGGCTAACGAAGAAAATGATGTTTCAGTATGCAGCATTTTTGTTAACCCTACGCAGTTTAATAACCCCGAAGACCTTAAAAAGTATCCCCGCCTGATTGAAAAAGACATTTTGCTGCTTGAAAAGAGCGGCTGCAATGTGCTTTTTTATCCCAATGCCGACGAGATGTACGGAAAAGACGAGGGCCTGCTAAACGTAGATTTATTGGGTATTGATAAACGACTGGAGGGTGAACACCGCCCTGGCCACTTTAACGGTGTAGCAACTATTGTTAAAAAGCTGTTTGATGCGGTAGCACCCCACAAAGCGTACTTTGGGCAAAAGGATTATCAGCAGGTGTTGGTGGTGAAAACGATGGTGAAACAACTGAATGTGCCTGTTGAGATAGTTGCCGTACCGACTGTGCGTGAAGAAAGCGGATTGGCTATGAGCTCACGGAATTTGAGGTTGACGGATGAGGAAAGAGAGAATGCTGCCGAAATATACAGGGTGTTGGTGTGGGCAAAAGAACACCTTAGCAAGCTGGAAGCCGTTGAGATTGAAAAAGTAGGAGGGGAGAGGCTGGCAAAAATTCCCGGAGCTGAGGTTGAATATTTTGAACTGGCGGACGGTGAAACCCTTGCCCCGCTGGTTGAATACAAAACGGGTCAAAAAGTAGTGGCGTTAACCGCCGTTCAGGTGGGTGCTGTGCGCCTTATCGATAATATGGAGATTGCCTAAAACTCTTTGAAAACGTTGGTAGTGGTTAAAAACTCCATAAAGTACCAATTGCCGTTGTAACGCAAGGCAGAAACTGCCAACTCAACTGTTTTGTTGTTGATGCTCATGTAAATACTCATTGCCCATGGAGCTTCATCGCTGCCCCAAGGGTTTTCGGTATGCAAACTATCATAGTGCAGTTGTTTAAGGTCGATTTTCTTCTCCTTTGCTTTGCCCAGCAACGATTCAAAATCACTTTTCAGTTTTTCGTTGCCGCTGGTTTTTTCCTTTATCTGTTCATCAGTAAGGGTTTTTGCTTCGGCATACAAGGCTTTGTAAACCTCGGGTGAGGCGACTAGCTTTTTCAGGTCTTCAATGTCGCCGCTTTGCAGGGCTTGCATTATTCCTTTACTCAACGCTGTAGAATCTTGGGCATTGGCTGCAGCCAAAATAAACAGCGATACAACGGTTAAAAACAGCTTTTTCATGGTGTTAACTTAGCTTTAAGAATCTTCTCAAGGTTTTGTACATCAATCTTTTTGTACAAAATGGTTTTATTCTCATTCAACACTATAATAACAGGGGTTGTTCTTACATCAAAATCAGCTCTTACATCGCTACTTATGTCGCTATGGTGAAGGTTTATCCAAGTAATGCCCTCGTCGGCACTGTATTTTTGCCACTTTTCTTTATCCAAGCCCACCTCTACTGAGTACACCATCATACCACTATCTTTATAAGTAGCGTAAACGTTTTTCATTTCCTTCACCTCCCGCTTGCAATGGCCGCAATCCGATTCCCAAAATAGCAGCACCGTATATTTTGCCTTCACGTTATACATCGAAGGGGTGGCATACGTTTCGGTTTTGGCCTTTATATCGGCCGCCTTTTTACCGCATAAACACGGCGAAAGCATATTAACATTATCAATTATCTTTTTTTTGTTTTCGGCCTCTACCCAATCAGCCAAGCCTGTTTCGTAGTATTTTTTTGCCAGCTTTACATACACGGCATCAAAGCAAACGGTTTTGGAGGCTGCGTAGTAGTTTAAAAACCAAGTGACGTTATACTTAAAGAATTCGCGGTTGTTTTTTCCCAACTGTATTATGAGGTCGGCAGATACAAATGCCGAATCGTAATGAGATACCGTTAGGTTATCCATGTATTCTTTTATGCGCTGATGATAAATAGGTGTGTAAATAAGCCCCGGAAAATTAAAGTCAAAGTCATCCCAAAAACGAGCACGGTAATAGTAGAACCTTTCATTGTCATCCGTTATTGTTTCCGGGATAGTAGGCCTGCGGGAAGCCAAAAGAAGTTTTGAAATCATCTTACCCTTAAAATCCGCTATTATCTTGTTTTGATAGGTTTCTACTTCCGCATCTATTAAAACCAGCTTTTTGTCAATATCATCCGCATCGGCTTTTTTGGCAGGGTCTTTCAGGTAAATCTCTTTCAGCTTGTTTAAGGGTTCAGTCTCTTCCCGTTTTTGTTTGATAAACAAGTTATAGGCAAACAGGCGGCTGTTTTGTGGTGATTTCTCTGCCTTTAGTGTCTCTGTATATTTAGCTACTGAGAGTGTTTTGTCGGCAACATAGTCTGCCTCTACTGAGAAAAACTGCTCTTCTACCAAAATCTCAAAGTAGGTTTCGTTTTCTAAGAAAACGATATACACACCTGTTGGCAGGGCTGTATCGCCTTTAAAAACAATTTGGCCTTTATCGTCTGTAATTCCTTCTTGTTTAATGTATTGCTTATCGCCATAGTAATAGGCAAGCTTTATTGAGCCCGAAGGAAATCCGTTAATTTTAACTTTTATGTTGTAGGCTTCTTTTGCCCACGAAAAGCTGAATAAACAAATAAAAACCCAAAACAGCAGCCATTTTTTCATACCGACAAATTACAAAAAAGTTTAATGCCTCCCATCGCCCAAAAGTAAAAGGCAGAGGTTTTGAGCTTGCCCCAAACCCTTACCTGATGGTTTGTCAGCCCTCTTTCACGCCAAAGGGAAGAAAAAATTGAGACAAAACAGAGATTTAGGAAGAGGGTAAACACACCCCTTGCAAATAGTTAGGAAGGGGTACGTCAAATTCATATTTTTGTCGATTACACAATCATAACAGCATGAAGAAAATAGTACTCTCGTTTTTCACCCTGTTTGTCGTTACGGCCGCAAGCGCACAGCAAGATTTTGTGTGCCACCCCCACGATGATAAGCTGGCACCCCGTGAGCATCCCGTTGATATTACTCGCATGAAGGTAGAAGTGTCTTTTGAACCTGAGAAAAAACTGGTAAAAGGCAAGGTTACCCATACTTTTATCCCGTTACGCAGCGTGGTTGATTCTATCTTTTTTGATGCGCCAGGAATAAAAATACAATCGGCACAACTGAACGGTAAGGACGTTAAGTTTACTACCAATAGCGACGGTGTTACCGTTTTCCCAAGCCCCGCTTTAGCATACAGCAAAGACAATAAAGCCTACGACTTGGTGTTTGTGTACGAAGCAACTCCAAAACGCGGTATTTATTTTATTGGTTGGGACCAACCCGAAGACCCTACTAATACTAACCCGTGGAGAATACGCAGGCAAGTATGGACACAAGGACAGGGCATAGACAACCGCCACTGGATACCCATGTACGACGATGCCAACGATAAGTTTATTACCGAGACCGTTGTGACGTTTGATAAGAAATACAAAGTGCTTTCGAACGGAAACAAACTGACTGAAAAAGACAACGGGAATAACACTAAAACGTGGCATTATGCTATGACTAAGCCCCATGCAGGTTACCTGTTAATGTTAGGTATTGGTGAGTATGAAATCCGTCAAAGTAAAACATCAAGGGGAACACCTCTTTACTTTTGGTACTATCCTGATTTGAAAGAGTGGGTAGAACCTACCTACCGCTATACCGAAAAGATGTTTGACTTGCTGGAAAAAGAAACCGGCATCCCTTATCCTTGGGAAAGCTATGCCGAGATTATGGTGCAAGACTTTTTGTACGGTGCAATGGAAAACACCACGGCCACCATCTTTGGCGATTTCTTTTATGTAGATAACCGAGCTTTCTTAGACCGTAACTATGTAGGTGTAAACTGCCACGAGCTCACCCACCAGTGGTTCGGCGATTATATCACCCACCGCAGCCACAGCGAAATGTGGTTGCACGAAAGTTACGCTACCTATTACCCAAAACTATGGGTGCTTCGTGAAGAAGGCGTAGCCCCTTACCAATGGGCGTTGAAAAGTGAAATGGACAGGGCGTTGGATGCCGGCAAAAAAGACAGCTATCCGGTACGTCACTCAATGGGTGGTTCAGCAAGGATGTACCCCAAAGGCTCTGTAATTATCGGGATGTTGAAAGACGAGCTAGGTGAAGCTGATTTTAACCGTGCCTTAAACCATTACTTAACCAAACACGCCTATAAAAACGTTGAAACCAACGATTTATACCAAGCAATACAAGACGTTTTAGGACTTTCGCCCTCGTGGTTTTTTGAGCAATGGTTATACAAAGGCGGAGAACCCCACTACAGCGTGAAGTGGGAAGATTTGAAACTTGAGGGTGGAAACGGACGACGTACTACCCGCGTTCACGTGAAACAAATACACCGCCAAACCGATGTGATTGGTTTGTTTAAAATGCACTTTGATATTGAAGTGTATTACCAAAACGGCACCCATACCCGCCAACGTGTTTGGGTAGAGAAAGAAGACGAAACGTTTGACATACCCAATGCCAATAACGACGAGGTGGCTTTTGTGGTGTTTGATGCGGGTAACAAGGTGCTGAAAAATCTTACCTATACGCGTTCTTACAACGAGTTGGAACGACAAGCACTGGGAGCAAATGAGCCTATTGACCGCTATTTGGCGTTGCTTGAGCTGAAGACTACCGATATTGAAAAGAAACGTGCGTTGCTGCATAAGGTAATAGACGAGGCTGCTTTTTACGGTCTCCGTGCTGAAGCTGCTGCCCAGTTGGCAAACGATACTGCAAGCCCCAAACACATTGTAAAAGCATTAAAAGATGCAAACGTTAATGTGCGCAAAGCAACCGTTAGCGCCATGAACAAAGTGCCTTTTGAGTTATTGTTTGAGGTGGAGGCGTTGCTAAAAGACTCATCGTACGTGGTGATTGAAACAGTTTTTGACAAATTGTGCAAAGACTATCCCGATTTGCGAGAACGCTTTTTAGAGGCAACTAAAGATGTTTTGGGGATGAACAATGCCATGCGCATTAAATGGCTTGAAGCTGCGGGCAGCATGGTGGCCACTGCCAAACCCGAATACTGGATGCAATTAACAGCATTTGCCGGGCCGGGGTATGAATTCCGTACAAGGTTGAATGCGTTTGAAGCTTTGAAACGCCTGAACCTGTTTAATCAAAACGTGTTTAACAATCTTTTAGATGCCGCTGCTGCTCAAAACAGCCGTTTGGCAGGCCCTGCATATAGCACGCTTGAGTTTTTCATCAAGCAGTCGCAAAACAAGGCCAACGCGAAATTCTTTTTAAGCCTTGCCCCTCAAACCGGCAAAAAGGCTGAACTGGTAAAACAATTGGGGATAGTAGATTAACGCTTAGGGCTAGCATTGGCCTAAAATAAAAATCCCCCGAAAGTACTCTTTCGGGGGATTTTATGTTTTATAGCCGGTACAGCTTACGCAGTTTCAACCAGCTCAATATCAAATTGAGACAGGTTTTTAAATTGCTGTACGCGGTCGTTAATCTCTTTTTGGCTAAGGTTTACCAAACGTTCAGTTCCGAACTTCTCTACGCAGAAAGAAGCCATCGCTGAAGCATAAATAATAGCGCGTTTCATGTTCTCAAAGCTCACGTCTTCAGTTTGGCTTAAATAACCGATAAAACCACCCGCAAAGGTATCGCCTGCACCTGTTGGGTCAAAAACATCTTCAAGCGGCAATGCAGGGGCAAAAAACACTTCGTTTTGGTGGAACAATAAGGCACCGTGCTCTCCTTTTTTGATAATCAAAAACTGAGGGCCCATCGCCATTATCTTTTTTGCAGCTTTCACTAACGAGTATTCGCCTGAAAGTTCGCGGGCTTCTTCGTCGTTAATAGTCAATACGTCCACCATTTTCAACGTTTGGCGCAAATCATCCATTGCAATCTGCATCCAAAAGTTCATAGTGTCCATAACAATCAATCGAGGACGTTTTGCCAAACGGTTAATTACCGTTTCCTGCACCTTTGGGGTAAGGTTACCCAACATCAAAAACTCACAGTTTTGGTAGCTTTCAGGAATAATAGGGTCAAAATCACCCAATACGTTCAACTCAGTAACCAGCGTATCGCGGCTGTTCATGTCGTTGTGGTACTTTCCGCTCCAAAAAAACGATTTCTCGCCTTGCTTAATCTGCAAACCGTCAGTATTAATACCGTGTTGTTGCATCATCGCAATATCAGTTTTGGGAAAATCTTCGCCCACCACGGCCACTAAGTTAACATCTTTGGTAAAATAGGAAGCACTAAGGCTGATATAGGTAGCCGCACCACCAATAATTTTGTCGGTTTTGCCAAATGGCGTTTCGATGGCATCAAATGCTACTGAGCCGATTACAAGTAAACTCATCAGATTTTTTAAAAATTTTTTATGCAAATATTGCGTTTTTAAATCTTAAATCCTATCATTGCAGTCCTTTTTTGAAAGGACAACCGGTAACAAACCTTGATAAGCCAAAGGCTGGCAAGGAGCGTTAAACAAAAAATTCCTCGATAGCTCAGCCGGTTAGAGCACCTGACTGTTAATCAGGGGGTCGCTGGTTCGAGTCCAGCTCGGGGAGCCAAAATCAAAGCCATCTCAGTTCGGGATGGCTTTTTTGTTTATGTTGGTTTAGGTAGCCAAGAAACATCTATTGCCTGTGTATAGTAACATAAGTTTCGTAAATTTGTAATATGAAAATGTCTCTAAAGGTTAATAAGCGAGTTGATTCTTATCTTAAAAGGATGGAAGAGGCTATGCCCGAAATAAAGAGGCAAATTGAGGTTTACGAGAAAAATATCCAATCCGGCAAATTGATTAAGCCAAAAATTGCCCCTCAATTTAATAATGCCTAAACCCGTTTTGTTGGTAATTGCCGGATGCAACGGTGCCGGGAAATCTTCCTTTTCAAAATTACTTTCTCCCTCCGGTCTTGTTCCCTTTGATTATGACTTGCACTTTCTGAAGTTTTATGAAGGAATTATTGAGTCTGAACTGCGCGAGACGATGGCTCATAATATGGCTTTTGAAGAATTAGAAAATCAGATAAAGAACGCTATTTTAGCAAATAAGGATTTTTGTTACGAAACTAATTTTAACCATACTCCTTTACATTGGCCAAAACTTTTTAAAGACAATGGCTATGAACTTCGGATGGTGTTTTTTTCATTAAACTCAATTGAGGAGGCGAAAAGGAGGGTTGCTATAAGGGTTCAAAATGGCGGGCACTTTGTGCCTGATTATGAAATCGAAAAAAGGTACTATGAAGGTTTTTACAACTTAAACTTGAACTACAAGTTTTTTGATTCTATTGATTTGTTTGATACATCCGTTTATGGTTCCGAACCAAGCTATGTTTTTTCAATTGAAAACGGGCAATTAATCCTACCTAAAACGTTGCCAAAGTATTTAGAAAAATTATTACCCGATATATTAGTTTAATCAGTACCGAATTTATTTGGGACGGTTAGAGTCCAGCTCGGGGAGCAAAAATCAAAGCCATCTCAGTTCGGGATGGCTTTTTTGTTTTAAGGTTGTCGCCTCATAATGTCTGACTTTTTACCACGGATTTAAATCCGTGGCTTTTATAATTACGGTTTGCGAACGGACTTAAGTCCGTTCGCAAACCGTAATTTCGACAGAATAGGGTTTCAACCCTATTTGAAATTTTACAACGGTTCCCCAAAAGTCAATAAATTATTGTCCGGATCAAGTAACGCAAACTCCTTTTGCCCCCAAGGTTTCACTTGTAAAAGGCCGTTTGGGTGTATGCGGACTTTTTCATCCAGCAACGTTTGGTAAAAGGCACTAATGTTATCCAATCGTATATAAACCTGCCCGTAGTTTTCAGCAGGATTAAGGTCTTTAAACTCAAAAAAGTGAATTTCAACCGAGTCTTTCTTAACCATCAGGTAGCCGTCGTAATCTCCCAACTCTTCAAAGCCAAGTCGGTCTAAATAGTAAGCTTTGGTTGCGCTTTTATCGCGCATGGGCAGTTTAGGGCAAATAGCTGTTAACATAGTTTTGTTGTAAATAGTTTGAAAATATAAGGGATTTATCGTTGAGGCATATCAATCAGTATCTGTCTTTCTTCAATGCCTTCAAAATCTCCTTTGCTTTAATCCCGAACGAAACCTTGGTTTTGTCCACTTGGTCTTCAATGCAGGTAATTAACTCATTCTTTAAGTCGGGAAACTCTTTGGTTAAACCAAACAATACCTCCATAGCGTGCGTTTTTACCGAAACACTCGTCGCTGGGTCGATTAGCCAGTCAAATAACAGGTTAATGGCATCCCCCTTGTTCTCTTGAGGCACACCGGCAATTCGCCAATATTTAACAAACGAGTAAGTAAAATCCTTAATGCTGGTTTGTTTCCTGCGTTCAAACAAATACGGCAAAACAGCAAGCAGAGCTGTTGATTTATACATGCCGATTTCGCTCAAGAACCAAGAAAAGCGCAACGCGGTGGTTCGGTCTTGGTACAAAAACAGGTCGCAAAGCTCTTTTATGTCTATCTCCTCATCAACAATTTGCGCAATCCACAACGTCCGTTGCTGTAGTGTGCTTGACTTCAGTGATTGCTTGAGCGTATTTATGAATAGTGTATTCGCTTTCACCGAGGATGTTGTTAGGTAAAAATTAGCGTGTTTTTAAATCGGCAACTATACTTTCCAAATTCACAAGTTCTTCTTCATCTACTGATATACCGATACTTCCAGTCTTAGTCTTTACAGTAAGACTATATCTGTTGCCCCATTCGTATTTTGTTAGTTCATAGTCGTTTACTAACCAATACAAACAAAACTCCATTTCACTCTTAGATTTTTCGTCGGTTTCTTTTTCAATAGCAGTCTTTAGCTTTTCTTCAAAGTACACTAAATCATTACGGCCTATTACATCGGCTGTTTTTCGCCTCACCACTGCACTTTTATCTTCCAACCCCTTTTCTAAAACAGCATCCATAACAGGTTTTACAGGTTCATACAACATATTAAGGACGATGTTTTTCCGCACAGTGGCAGAGCGGTGTTCGCTCAGTTTCAAAAACAAATCCCCTGCCCTGTTATCGCAAAACGATAGCGAACACATCAGCTTTCCCGAATAATGACACATTACCCTAATGTCTGTTCTTTGCAGGGCCTCCTCAAAAAGGGCAAGGTCGGCATCCGTAAGTTGCCTGCTGCTTTGGATGTGGTAAGCCGTCTCAATCAGTTTGTCCAGCAACGGTTTTTCGCCAATCGTTTTTTTGGTTAAATAACGGGTTTCTATGCTTTTTCTCTCCTCAATGCTTTCAGTCAACTCAAAATCGTAGCAATCTACTTTCATTTAATATCAATTTGGTGTTACAAAGTACTAATTTTCGGCACTATGACACCCGTTTTTGAAACTGTTAAAGTCACTATTCAAGATATTGCCCAATTGCAAACCATCAGCCGGCAAACGTTTATTGAGGCATTTTGGGAAACGAACGATGCCGAGTACATGAATCAATATCTGGATAAGAGTTTTAGCTTGGAGGCTCTTAGTAAAGAACTACAAAACAATAATTCGGATTTTTATTTTGCTAAACTTGACGAAAGGGTTGTCGGGTATTTGAAGTTGAATACTGGGCAAGCACAAACCGACATTAAAGACGGTGATGCGCTTGAAATTGAGCGGATATATGTAGTTAAAGATTTTTATGGTAAAGCTGCAGGTCAACTGCTTATTGACTTTGCTGTTAGCAGCGCGCTGAAAATGCAATGTAAGTACATTTGGCTGGGGGTTTGGGAGGAAAACCCGCGTGCTATTCGCTTTTATGAGAAGAACGGATTTGTAGCGTTTGGCAGCCATCCGTTTTGGTTAGGCGATGATAAACAAACCGATATCTTGATGAAAAAACCGCTCTGACAACGCTAAAACAAGGTAAAACAAACGCCTTAACATCTCTTTTAGATTTTTGAAAAATTCTTATTGCGCAAGCAAATACTTGCGTATATATTTGCAAGCAGATACTTGCATATTGAGTAATGGAAATCAGAAGAGATGTTTTTCAGGCAATTGCCGACCCTACCCGCAGGCAAATTATTAACATGATTGCCGGCGAGCCATTGAACCTAAACACCATAGCCGAAAAGTTTGATGTGAGCCGGCAGGCCATTTCGTTGCACATAAAAATATTGAACGAGTGCGGTTTAATAAACATTAAGCAGCACGGCAGGGAGCGCTATTGTGAGGCAAAGCTGGAAAAGCTGGAGGAGGTAACGGATTGGGTGGAACAATCGACCAAATTATGGAAACAGAAGTTTACTAAGCTGGATACGTTTTTACAAACCGTACAAAACAAAGACCAATAACAAACGATGGAAAAGGAAGTTAGCATAACACAGTTTTTTGATGCACCAAGAGAATTGGTTTTTAAAGCGTGGACAGACGCCGAGTGGCTGCCCCAATGGCACGCCCCTGATAATTGTACCATACAGTTTAAGCACTTGGATGTGCGGGTGGGCGGATATTTCCACTCGTGTGTAAATAACCCGGAATACGGCGAGTGCTGGGCCTTGGGAATGTATAAAGAAATCATTTACCCTGAAAAACTGGTGTATACGTTATCGGTAGCGGATGAAGAGGGCAACTTAACCGACCCGCAAAGTGCCGGCATGAACCCCGATTGGCCTGCCGAAACTCTTGTTACTGTTACGTTTACTGAACAAAACGGTAAAACAAAAATGGTACTGACCCAAACGGTAAACGAGGCATTGGCCAAAGAAACAGGGGCATACCCAAGCTGGCTGCAAATGTTTGAGCGTCTTAACCTACGCATCGTAAATAACTAACACACTATGAAAACAAATTATCTGCAAATAGCGTGGGTGATACTCACGCTGCTGTGTGTCGCATGCAAATCAACACACACAACAAAACCAATGATTGAAACTATGAAAACTGAAAATACAGTAGTAAGCGGATATGCGCCGCTAAATGGATTTAAGATGTATTACGAAGTAAGGGGCGAAGGAGGTGTACCCCTGGTACTGATACACGGCGGCGGCTCTACCATTGAAAGTACATTTGGGCGAGTGATTGACAGTTTTGCGAAGACTAGAAAAGTAATAGCCATGGAGCTGCAAAGCCACGGACATACTGAAGACATAGACCGACCGCTAAGTTTTGAGCAAGATGCCGATGATGTGGCCGCGCTTTTGCAATACCTGAAAATTGATAATGCCGACTTTTTTGGCTTTAGCAACGGGGGAACAACTACGCTTCAAATAGCTATCCGCCACCCCAAGTTGGTGCGCAAAGCTGTGGTTGCTTCGGCCATATACCGTCGCGACGGCACTTTTCCGCAGTTTTGGGATTTTATGAAACAGGCCAAACAAAGCCCGATGCCTGTGGAATTACAAGAGGCGTATAAAAAAGCAGCGCCCGATACGGCCAATCTTAAACAACTGCACTATAAATGTGTAGACCGGGTACTTGGTTTTGAAGATATACCCGACGAAGCTATAAAAACCATACAAGCCCCAACGATGGTAGTGATTTCTGATGCCGACGTTGCAACACCTGAGCACGCAGCAGCATTATACCGCTTATTGCCGCACGGTAGTATTGCAATATTTCCTGGCGGCCACGGAGAGTATATCGGTGAGGTGTGCACGCTTAGCAGCGGTGCAAATACTTATATGGGAACCGTAAAAATTATAGAGACTTTTTTAGACAAGCCTTTGCCGGCTAAATAAAACAAAGTGCTGCTTACTGGCTGTTCTTCTCTAAAGCTATGCGAAGGGTAAGAACAAACAATACAACAGTAACCGGCACAAACAGCGCGCGCTCAATTGCCGATGTTGATGCAACATTGCCCAGTATGCCAAAGAAATACATAACCGGCAACAGCCAAGCAACAATGTCGGCAGTTTTGCCAAGGCGGGGTAAGAAACGACGGGCTTTTACCAGCACTATAATCAAACAAAAAAGGTTAATCAGAATAGAAACCAATTCAAAAACTACCATTTGTTCACGGCTTTCAAGCCGGCCGCCCCAAACAATAGTGTATGGCGCTACGCCAAGCAATATAAAAAGGTTAAACAAAGTAACCAGCAATAAAATAATTACGGTTGCAGTAACGGCTGTTTTAAAAGAAATGAATCGCTTCATGTTTTTTGCAATAACGCAAAGATACTACTGTTTAAGTTTTGTAATGGATTAGCTAGCCGTTGTTAAACTTATTCCGGTAATCGTTGGGGGTCATGCCTGTAATGCGCTTAAAAACCTCACGGAAGGCTTGCACGTCAGAGTAGCCAACATCCAGCATTATTTCAGCAATTGATTTACGGCCAATTTCCAGTTGTTTCTTGGCCCCCTCAATTTTTACCCGTTGTATGTATTCAGTAACCGTATTGCGGGTGGCTTTTTTAAACCTGCGTTCAAATGTCCGTCGGCTCATGCTGAATTTATCAGCCAAAAAATCCACCGTATATTTTTCCTGATACGAACGCTCAATAAACTCTTGCACGTGTTTAATGCCTTCGTCCTCGTGGTCTTTCAATCCCTGAAAAATAATAAACGGCGATTGGTTGTTCTTATCCAAATCAATCACAAAATACTTGGCCGTACGTATGGCAATCTCGCGGTTGGTGTATTTCTCCACCAAGTGCAGCAGCAAATTCCAGTAGGCATTACTTCCCCCGCTTGAGTATAGACCGTTTTGGTCGGTAATTACCTTTTCATCCACTACCTCAACCGTCGGGTAATAGTGTTTCAGCTCATTGGCGTATTGCCAGTGCGTGGTACATTGTCGCCCCTTTAATACCCCTGAAAATGCTAACAAAAAAGCACCTGTACACAGGCTGGCCACTTCCGCTCCGTTCTTGTATTGTTGGGCAATCCAATGGGCAAACTCTTTGTTCATGTGGGTACTGCTCATCATATCACCCAACATTGAAGGGATAATGATAAGGTCGCTAATTCCGGCCTCATGCAGCACCAAATCAGGTTGCACAACAAACAACCCGTTGTTAATCTTCACTTCGTTGGCAAGGCCTACTAATTGCACCTTAAACAAAGGCGGTTTACCCGCCTCAGCTAAAAAGTCGTTTACCTTGCTAAATACATAACGGGCATCGGCCACCGAGGCCAACACTGCATTTCTAAGGGTTAATATGGATATGGTTATCGTAATAATGCTACAAAAGTAGTCCGCAATTTTGACGCAATCAACCACCCTATAATGCCGCATTTACACACCCTAACTTTGGTTTTAAGCCAATAATTTTGCCTCTACAAAACAACACAAATATGTTAAGCACAAATCCTTACCTGCATTTTATGGGCAATACCGAAGAAGCCATGACTTTTTACAAATCGGTATTCGGCGGCAAGTTCACCATCTTTCAGCGCTATAAAGATGTGCCCGGAGGGGAGAAAATGCCCCCCGAGGCTCAGGAAAAACTAATACACGTTTCGCTGGAGATGAATAATGGCGTGGTGATAATGGCAACGGATATGCTTGAAATAATGGAGCAAAAATTTATCGTTGGCAACAACTTTCATATTTGTGTACAAGGCGAGAGTGAAACCGAGATAGAAACATTGTTTGCAAAACTATCGGCAGACGGCAGAGTTGAAATGCCACTTAATAAAACATTTTGGGGAGCATACTTTGGGATGCTGCAGGATAAATACGGCATTTTTTGGATGCTGAATTATAGCAACCCCCAACATTAATCACAAACTTTTAAAACTATGAAAACAACTACAACAAAAACCCTGTATTGGGTGTTTACCATCTTTTTCGCAATTTTATTGCTGCTTGATGCAATTGGCGGCATTACCCGCCAAGAGGGAGGGCAAGAAGTAATGAGACATTTAGGCTACCCTATGTATTTGCTAAGTATTGCCGGTTTTGCAAAGCTGCTGGCGGTTATTGCCTTGTTGCAAAACAAATTTATTACCCTTAAAGAGTGGGCCTTTGCAGGCATTACCATCAACTTTATCGGGGCTTTTGCATCACGTGCGTTTGTGGGCGACGGTTTTTTCGAAACAGCCTTCCCGCTTATTGCTTTAGGCGTAATGTTCATTCCTTACTTTTTGTGGAAACGACTAATGCACATTAAACAATTTTTAAGCGCGTAAATAATTGTATATTACTCTATAATAAACACTAACTGCCATGACTATTGTTATAATTATTGTTGCCATAATAGCACTGCCTTTTGTGCTGGCCTTGTTTACCAAAAAAAGCTACTCAATAGAGAGAAGCATTTTAATTAACCGCCCCGTGAATGTTGTTTTTGATTACCTGAAACACATAAAAAACCAAGACCAGTTTAGCAAATGGGTGCAAATGGACCCCAACATGAAAAAGGAGTACAGAGGTACCGATGGTACTGTGGGTTTTGTGTATGCTTGGAACGGGAACAAACAAGCGGGCGAAGGTGAGCAAGAGATAAAAGGCATTGTAGAAAACAGGAAACTGGATATTGAAGTGACTTTTATTCGTCCGTTTGCAGCAGTGGCAAAAACCCCATTTACAACTGAGGCTGTTGAAGTGAACGAAACCAGAGTAACGTGGGGAATGTCAAGCTCAATGAATTACCCTATGAATATTATGCTGCTGTTTATGAACATGGAGAAATTGCTGGGCAAGGATTTAGAATTCAGCCTGCAACAATTAAAGGATAAACTAGAAAACTAATAACCGCTATGTCGTTTCAAGCAGACCTTGATAATATTGAAGCCAAAACAGGTAAAACCACTGCCGACTTTAAGAAAATAGCCGAAGAAAAAGGCTTTATGAAAGAAGGAGAATTGAACCCAAGTACCAAAGCAGGAGAAATAGTAGCATGGCTTAAAGCCGATTTTGGCTTGGGGCACGGACACGCAATGGCAATTTATGCCGCGTTTAAGGGCAAAACCGAGTAGACTTAGCAAGCAAAACACCATCGGTAGTGATTTAATCAGTAAAAATAATCGTAACTCCTGCCTAAGCCTGCTTTGGGCGGGAGTTAACTTTTTTTAACAAACCATTACCAAGCAAAAACAACCACCGTTTGCATACACATTTGCGTAGCTTTGCAGCTACTTTTAATGACAAATAAAAAGAAGATAATAAACGACCCCTTGTATGGTTTTCTTACCATACCCTACGGTTGGTTGTTTGATTTAATTGAGCATCCGTACTTTCAGCGGTTGCGCCGCATAAAACAATTGGGCATGAGCCACTTGGTATATCCCGGGGCCTTGCACACCCGTTACCACCACGCTTTAGGCGCCCTTAAGCTTACTCTTGAGGCCATAGAAAATCTTAGATTTAAGGACGTAGAAATTACCGATGCCGAAGCAGAGGCTACCTGCGCCGCTATTCTTTTGCACGACATAGGCCACGGGCCTTTTTCGCACGCACTTGAAGAAGCCATCGTAAAGGGCGTTCACCACGAAGAAATATCGTTGCTGTTTATGCAGCGATTGAATGAAGAGTTTAACGGCAAACTTACCCTTGCCATTGAGGTGTTTAAGGGCACTTACCACAAAGGATTCTTGCACCAACTGGTAAGCAGCCAGTTAGACATGGACCGCATGGATTATCTGATGCGCGACAGTTTTTATACCGGAGTTTCAGAAGGGGTGATAGGTGCCGACCGTATTATAAAAATGCTGAACGTGGCCAACGGCAGTTTGGTGGTAGAAGAAAAAGGCATTTACTCTATTGAAAAGTTTTTGGTAGCCCGCAGGCTTATGTATTGGCAAGTGTATTTGCACAAAACGGTGGTTGCGGCTGAAATTCAATTGCTGCTTTTGCTAAAACGAGCTAAGGAATTGGTTATGAAAGGAGAGCAGTTATTTGCAACTCCAGCATTTAACCACTTCTTATCACAAAACATCAGTAACGAGAACTTCTTTACAGATAAAAATAACTTAGAGCAATATGCGCTGTTGGATGATTTTGATATTACCGCATCGGTAAAAGTATGGATGCAGCACCCTGATGAAACACTTTCATACCTTTCAAAAAGTCTTATCAACCGCAGGTTGCCCAAAATTATTTTTCAGAACACTGCGTTTAGCGTTGACGAGATTAATAAAGTAAAAGAAGAAGTTAAACAACATAAAGGAATAACAGACAACGAAATAAACTACTACGTTTTTTCAGGTTCAGTACATAATAATGCCTACAGTGACACCCAAGTAAGTATTAATATTTTGCAGAAAAACGGAGAAGTGAACGACGTGAGCAAGGTGAGTGATAACTACAGCATTTCATCAATGAGTCGCGACGTAGAGAAATTTTATTTGTGTTATCCTAAATAGTATTATTTTAGCTGATTATTTTCACCCACACACAATGGTTATAACCGTAGAAGAAATAAGGGAGATGTTCGGTGGTGAAATTGAAGGCGATGCAAGCGCCGAGATTTTCACAGTGAGCAAGATTGAACAGGGAACAAAGGGGGCTTTAACTTTTTTGGCAAATCCTAAGTACGAAGCCTATCTATACGATACTAAGGCTACGGCCGTTTTAATCAACAAAAATTTTAAGCCTGCAAAAGAGGTTGCCGTTACCATGATTAAGGTTGACGACCCCTACATTGCTTTTACGCAGGTTTTGAGCAAATACTTTAACCCCGACCAACACAAATCGGGCATTGAGCAACCTTGCTACATTTCTGAAAATTCTAAAATTGGTGCAAACCCATACATTGGTGCCTTTGCATACATAGGCAAAAACGTAACCATTGGCGATAATGTAAAAATATATCCCAATGCCTATGTGGGAGATAATGTGCACATCGGTGATAACACCATCCTGTTTTCAGGCGTAAAAATATACTCATACTGCGTTATCGGCGCCAATTGCACCCTGCATGCCGGCACTGTTATCGGGTCTGACGGGTTTGGATACGCACCACAAGGCGACGGCACTTACATGAAAATACCCCAAACGGGTAATGTAATTATTGAGGACAACGTTGAGATTGGCTCAAACTGCTCAATAGACCGTGCAACCATGGGTAGCACCATTATTAAAAAAGGTGCAAAACTTGATAACCTTATACAAATAGCCCACAACGTTGAGATTGGCGAAAACACTGCCATAGCAGCGCAAACAGGCATTTCGGGCAGTACCAAACTAGGCAAATATTGCGTGGTAGCCGGTCAGGTTGGTTTTGCCGGCCACTTGCAAATAGCCGATGGTTCACAATTTGGCGCGCAAGCAGGTATTGGCAAAAGCATTACCGATAAAAATAAACAATGGCACGGGTCTCCGGCTATTGACTTGAAAGGTTGGCTAAAATCGCAGGTTATGTTCCGTAACCTCCCCGACTTAGAAAAGAAAATCAACCAGCTTGAGAAGATTATTGCACAACTTGACGTGCACGAAAGCAAACAATAATTTAAAGCGGCTGCATTAAAAAAGGGCTATCTTTGCCCCGCATTTTGACAACCATACGGTTGCCGACTGATTAAATTACAACGATGAACGAAAAACAAACTACTATAAAGGGTCCCGTAAAGGTGTCTGGCATTGGTCTGCATACAGGCAAAATGGTGAACATGACTTTTTTACCAGCCCCTGAAAATCACGGTATTAAGTTTCAAAGGGTTGACCTACCTGAGCAACCAATAATTGATGCTGACGTTGACCTAGTGGTAGATACTTCACGCGGAACTACGCTTGAGTTTAATGGTGCTCGTGTAGCCACCGTTGAGCATGCTATGGCAGCTTTGGCCGGTTTAGAAATTGACAATTGCGTTGTGCAGTTAGACGGTCCCGAAGTTCCTATTTTAGACGGTAGTGCCGAGATTTTCGTAAACGAGATATTATTAATAGGTATACAGCAACAAGAAGCTGAACGTGAATATTTTACCCTTCCGCAAAACGTATCGTTTTTAGAGCCTGACAAAGGTGTAGAAATGATAGCCATGCCTGTGGATGATTACCGCCTAACGGTAATGGTAGATTATAACTCGCCTATATTGGGCAGCCAACACGCATCGGTAACCAGCCTTAAAGAGTTTAGGAAAGAGGTTGCCAGCAGCCGTACTTTTTGCTTTTTGCACGAGTTGGAAATGTTGTTGAGCCAAAACCTTATTAAAGGTGGCGACCTTAGCAACGCTATTGTAATAGTTGATAAGCATGTAGGCGAAGAAGAACTTGCCCACCTTGCACAACTATTTAATAAGCCAAAAGTTGAGGTGAAGAAAGAAGGTATTTTGAATAACGTTGACCTACGTTTTCAAAACGAGCCTGCGCGCCACAAACTGCTTGATTTGATTGGCGACCTTGCCCTAATAGGTATGCCGCTAAAAGCACAAATTATGGCCGCACGTCCCGGACACGCCGCTAACGTTGCTTTTGGTAAAAAAATCAAACAACTGATTAAGAAAAAGAAAAGCCTTGCGGGTGTTCCTGTTTACGACCCGAATAAAAAACCCGTGTATGATATCAATGATATCACAAGGTTTTTGCCTCATAAATTCCCTTTCTTGTTTGTTGATAAGGTAATGGAAATTAGCGCTACCCATGTGTTGGCAGTTAAAAACGTTACCGGCGACGAATATTACTTCCAAGGGCATTTCCCCGGCAACCCAATTATGCCCGGCGTATTGCAAATTGAAGCAATGGCGCAAGCAGGCGGTGTTTTGATTTTGAGCCGTGTGCCCGATCCTGAAAACTACAGCACCTACTTTGTGAAGATAGAAAGCGTGAAGTTTAAAGAGAAAGTAGTGCCCGGTGATACACTGGTAATGCGTCTTGATCTTATTGCTCCTGTTCGCAGGGGGCTTTGTCTGATGAAAGGACAAGCATACGTTGGCGATAAGTTGGTAACTGAAGCCGAATTGATGGCTCAGATTGTGAAAGACAAAAACCTCAATAATTAACGTTTCATACGAATAAATGAAGCTTTCGTGGGTAAGATTTTGATAAAACAATAAATACCCCGTTAATTTGCCCAATAACTATACGCCCTGATGATACAGCCCCTTTCATACGTGAACCCGCAGGCTAAAATTGCCGATAACGTTGTAATAGACCCGTTTGTAACCATTGACAAGAATGTAGAAATTGGTGAGGGAACGTGGATAGGCCCCAACGTTACCATTATGGAGGGTGCGCGTATCGGAAAAAACTGTAAAATTTTCCCCGGAGCGGTTATCTCAGCAATTCCTCAAGATTTAAAATTTCATGGCGAAGAGAGCCTTGTAATCATAGGCGATAATACCACCATACGCGAATGTGCCACTATTAACAGGGGTACTGAAGCTGCCGGAAAAACCGTTATTGGCCAAAACAGCCTGATAATGGCCTACGTTCACGTAGCCCACGATTGTAATATTGGTAACAACGTAATTTTGGGTAACTCGGTGCAATTGGCCGGACACATTAATATTGGCGATTACGCCATTATTAGCGGACTTTCAGCCGTGCACCAGTTTGTAAACATCGGTCAACACGCTATGATTTCAGGTGGTTCATTGGTTCGTAAAGACGTTCCTCCCTATACCAAAGCAGCTCGTGAGCCTCTTTCGTACGAAGGGATTAACTCTATCGGCTTGCGTCGTCGCGGTTTCACTACCGAAAAGATTAACGAGATACAGGAAATTTACCGCATCATCTATCTACGTGGCTACAACAACTCAAAAGCAATGGCTTTTATTGAGGGTGAAATGCCGGCTACTAAAGAACGTGATGAAATTATCAGCTTTATCCGCGATTCTGACCGCGGTATCATGAAGGGCTATAACTATAACCGCTAACCATCTTGTTTGAAATAGTACTTGAAAACTGCGGCAAGAAATTTAACCGTAACTGGATTTTCAAGGATTTTAATCACTCGTTCACTTCGGGTAATGCCTATGCCGTATTAGGGCCCAATGGGTCGGGCAAATCAACGCTGTTGCAGTGCATAGCGGGGTATATGGCCATCTCTAAAGGCAAAATAAACTTTAGCAAAGACGGTCGCCTTATTGAAGAGGATGAAAAATACCGACACCTTGTTATTGCCTCCCCCTTTTTAGAGCTAATAGAAGAGTTTACCCTTCAAGAAACCGTAGATTTTCATTTCAAGATGAAAAAGCAGGCGTTTATTAAACATCCTGAGGAGATTATTGAAATTACCGGGTTGGTTAGCTCTGCAAACAAACAGTTGAAGTTTTTTTCATCGGGCATGAAACAGCGGGTAAAGATTGCTCTTGCTGTGTTTAGCGATGTGCCTGTGCTGATGTTGGACGAGCCCTGCACAAACTTTGATACTAAAGGGATTGACTGGTATTTAAACCTTGTTGAGCAATACACCTCGCAGCGATTAGTGTTGGTAGCCAGCAACCAGCCGCATGAATACAGCTTTTGTAAAGAGATGATACACGTAGTGCAATAACTATTGAGGAAGCACTATATCATCAAAATCATCCAGCTTGTTCAAGTCCATCACAACCATTCCTTCATCATCCACATAAAAAGGTTTCACAAACTTTGCTCCCCAAACTACCTCATCCCATTTGTAGGAGTAGCGGGAATATACGGTTTGGCTAAAGGTATCGTCAAAGGCTTGTATCAATACTAAAAACTCCACATCGTGGTCTTCGTACCAATCCTTATCTTTCTCAAAAAGCGGGCTTTTTTCGTCAATAGGGTGCACAATCGTCCAGTTCATAGGTAGAAACTTAATTGAGTCCACCTCAAGCTCTAAACGGTCAAAATTACGGCTGTATCCTGTGCCCGTTTTATCGGTAGAAACCATCATTACCGTAGCACTCAATTCAATTATTTCGCTCCGTCGTTTATTGGCAATCCTAAACATCAGGCCACGCCCTTCTTCATAGGGACTTACCAAGGTTTTTTTGCTAAACTGTATTTTGGCCGTAGGCCGAGAAAAACGACCGTAAACCAAGCCCGTAATGATTGCAAAACTCATTAAACCTACCAATGCCTCACCGGCGGCAACAAAACTGGTTAAAACGCCTTTAGGCGATATTCCGCCATAGCCTACGGTAGTAAATGTTTGCGCACTGAAAAAGAATGCACTTAAGAACGAGCGTCCCGTACTTTCAGTATTGGCACCGTTAAGATGCTCAACACCTACTAAAAAATAGATGGTTGCAAACAATATATTCATGCTGAAATAGAACAGCATGGAAAAGAGCATGAACCGCCCCCAAGTGATTTGCAGCAGGTAGTGGTATATATCTATCAGAAACGAGTTTGACCCTATGCGTTTTACATTGAAAGACCCATCAGGGTTGATTGTTTTTTGGGTGGCACGTTTACTGAAAGATTGGCCTATACCGGGGTCGTTTGCACTTCCCTGCCTTGTTTTTTGACTGGTGCGATTAGCATGTGGCGAGCCTTCAAGGGGGTCGTCGTCTTTACTTCTTCGTGCCATTAAAGAGTACTTTTCGTTAAAAGGGTAGGGAGTTAAAAATTAGCGCCCAGCAGCAAATCAATATCCTTGCTGGGGAGTTTAAAACGCTCGCCAAGACTGGCCTTTACCAACACACCTTTGTAAATATACAAGCCTTGTCGCATGGCTTGGTTTTCCCATTGCAGGTAGTTTTTCAGCCCGTGCGATTCGCTAATACCCAACAAAATAGGGGTAAGGATGTTGCTAAGCGCATAACTTGCTGTGCGCGATACCCGCGAGGTAATATTGGGTACGCAGTAATGGATAACGTCGTACTTGCGGAAAATAGGATTGGTATGGTTGGTAACCTCACTGGTTTCAAAACAGCCGCCGTGGTCAATGGTAATATCTACAATCACACTGTTGGGCTTCATTTGGCTCACCATTGCTTCAGTAACAATAGTAGGGCTTGAGCCATCGTCGTGGCGTAAGGACCCGATTGCTAAATCGGCACTGCGCAAGGCTTTTGCCAATATATTCGGAACAATGATGGAGGTATATACCCGTTGGTTAAGGTTGTTTTGCAACCTGCGCAAGCGTGCGGTAGAGTTATCAAATACTTTTACAATAGCACCCAAACCTATGGCAGCACGCGCAGCATACTCGCCTACAGTACCGGCACCTATAATCACCACTTCTGATGGTGGAATACCTGCCACACCGCCAAGTAATTCGCCTTTACCGCCGCCTGAATTGCTCATGTACTCAGCACCTACCAAAATAGAAGTGCTGCCTGCAATTTCGCTCATGGTTTGTATTACCGATAGCGTTCCTTGCGGGTCGCGCAGGTATTCAAAGCCAATGGCCGTAACTTTTTTCTGTATCAGTTGTTTCAGGTAAGTTTCAGAAACGTTGGTAAGCTGCAATGCCGATATAAGAAGCTGGTCTTTCTTCATCATATCAATTTCTTCTTTGGTGGGGGGGTCAACCTTTACCACCATATCGGCTTTGTAAACCTCTTGTTTGCTGTATACTACCTTAGCACCGGCATCGCTGTAGTCTTTGTCAAAAAAATTGGCGTTTTTTCCGCAGTTAGATTCAATAACAATGTCGTGCCCGTTGTTTACCAACAGTTGCACGGCAGCAGGAGTAAGTGGCACACGGTTTTCCTGATAGGTAATTTCTTTCGGGATACCTATGTATAACTTTTCGTCGCCTTTTTTCAACTCAAGCAGTTGTTCTTGCGGCTGCATGCTGGCTTGTTTAGCCAGCTCATGAAAGGGAGATTTAATAATATCAGCCATGGGCTTGCTTTGTGCAGGCTATAAAGATACTACAATTTTTTTGCTTAATATTTACCGTATTCGTAACGGCGGTTGCGATAAGGGAATTTCTTAGAGAAACGGCGGTTTAGCATTCCTATCACTTCATTAGCGGGAGTTTGCCAATCGGTATCGGTTTCTATCGCATATTTCCACAAAAGAGAGCCGTCTTCGCTGTTTTTTAATTGGCAATCGGCTTTGATATTGTAAGTACGAGCCACATTACCGGGCATCATTGGCAAGGCTTGGTCAATTGTAGGATTGTTCAGCCTGATTTTATCCAATACATCTTGCGCAATAGAGATACCAAACGACTCTAAATCCGATAAAAACCTTTCTTTCTCAATTTTAGAATATACCACTGCATCAACACCCAGCTTTTTGCACAAAACCTCAGGCATGGTGGTGCTAAGAGCCAAATAGTTTAGTCCGCTGTCTTGCAATATTTTGGTGGTTTTCTCAATCGGCTGTATTTCAATTTTCACATCCTTTTTGCCACCGCCCGACTCACGCAGAATATTGTCGTACAAGCTTTTTTGAAATGCCATTGCTTCAGCATACCGTATTTTCTCAATATCAGCAGCGGTCATGTTATCAGGCATTTTTCCGGTGTACACCATTTCAAACGGCAATACTGCAATCACGCGGTGTTTAACTGTTTTTATATCAAAATTAGGAGAGGTAAACTTTGTGCCCACACAGCTTGAAATAACAAGTAGGATAAGCAGTGAAAAGAAAGTAGTTTTTATACGCATACGCTATTGTTTAGTTACAAATTTAAGGTGCGGGCCTCATTAATTTCAAGCTCACGTTCACCTGTGGCTGAAACAATAATTTTTACCAGCACAAAGGTTGGGGGCAGCAAACCGTCAACCATCTCAGGCCACTCAATCAGGCAAATACTGTCGCTATACAGGTATTCTTCAAAACCAATGCCATAAGCCTCGTCGGGGCTATTCAGTCGGTAAAAATCAAAATGGTAAATGGTTTCTTCCGTCCCTGCATACTCATTTACCAAACTGAATGTAGGGCTTGAAACAGTGCCGGTTACACCCAAAGCACGGCAAAATTGTTTTATCAGTGTTGTTTTTCCTGCACCCAAATGACCTATAAACGCAAACACTTTGTGTTTTTTGCTTAGAGAAACTATGTGTTCAACCACAGGTTTCAAATCGGTTTCTGTTGGGGCAGTAAACTTCATTTGGGTCAAAGGTAAGATTTGGCGGGCGTTTTGGAAAATTTTGCGCGTGTTAGGCGGCTTAAAATGGAAGCGGAAGAACAGATAGTGAAGAAATCGTTTAATAAAATAACGGCTTTAATTTACTAACCGAAGAGTTAAGGTATCACTTAGATTTTTTTGCAGCGTTTTGTTTGAGCTGTGTTTGCTTATGTTGCTGACGAATTCGGCCGCTTCTGTACAGTTTTCGTTTTCCGCAACACAATAGTAAACATAAGCCCGGGTAAGCCCAATAATGGCAACAGAGTCTTCGGGATCTATTTTCAAGGCCTCCGTATACTGGTATATGCTGTTCTTGTATTCTTTCTTTGCAAAATGCTCCTCAGCGTAAACTAAATACATTTTATGGTTTTCTTTTCGCTTCTGCGTTTCAATAGCTTGTTCTTGCTCTTCTTCTGCAAGTTTTTGTGCCGCTTCCCGCTCTTTTATTGAGCTCATATAATTGTTAATGAACCACGCCAGGCTCGATAAAACTGCCAATACAATCACTACATATAACAAAGCCGTGTATTTCTGTTTTTTCTTTTGAAGCAACAGTTTATGCTGTATTTCGCGTTGTTGTTCATCGCTTAATGGAGTTAAATCAAGTTCGACCTCTTTTCCCGAATGTTTGTTTACAGATCCTTTAAGGGCATTATAATTTTTAAAGGTTTCAGGTTTATTTCGTTTTTCTTGAAGTTTACGGAGTCCGAAGAAAGAGCCAATCACTGTAGATATAATTTATTAGGGGTTAAACACGTTTAATTCTTGCTTCTCAAAATAATACAATGTATTCCAATTAAACCAGCTTGTTTAGTTTCAACGCTGATTTATAACGATCGATGCTCATCCAACAAAACCTCTTTTAGCGGACTTCCACCGTCAATAAACAAGCGTCCTTGGGGAGAAAGGGCTTTAGCGATTTTTTGCAAGGACTGTTTTTCAATTTCGGGGTGTCTGCCATCCAGTGCGCCCACTCTTATAGCTACAGCAATATCAAACGGCGGTTCACTGCTGTCAAGTTCAAACGACTCGATGGCCACTTGTTTGAAAAGCAGCTTTCCTGTTTTTATTTCTTCAGTTGAGCTTGAAACGGCCTGTTCAATCGCCTTTGATGAGCGGTCGATGGCAAGCACATAACCGTTTTTTATTCGTTTGGATAATTCACGGGCCATTGCTCCGGGGCCGCAACCAATTTCCAGTACTCTAATCCCCTCTTTCAAAGGCAACGCATCCACAATTTCAACAAGCCGTTTAGATAGTTTGTTACTCATAGCCGTTGTTCTAAAACCTATTTTGCTATTGCGCAAAACTCAACAAACTGTTTAATGGTTGCTATACTTTTCAAAGGTTCTTCCAGTTGACCCATGTGTCCGCTTTTTTCAAACAAGGTAAATTGGCAACGCTCAACCAAAGAGGCTTGGTAGCTGGATACCTCGGCAGGAATTAAAGCATCTTCTGCACCGGCAATCACCAACACGGGGATTTTGGCATTTTGCAGCACATCCAGCCGTTCGCGGCGCAGACGCATAGCTAATAAAGCGTTTATTATTCCTTGCGGGCTACACTCTTTAGCAATGGCAAGGCTTTGCACCAGCAACTCATCGTGTGGTTGGCTTTTAGCAAACAACCCCGGAATTAATACCTCTACAAAAGGTACTACTCCGTTGTTTGTTACAAAATCGGCTTGTTTCAGACGGTTTTGTTTCTTCTCGTCGGTATCGGCGTATGCCGTTGAGTGAAATAAACCAAATCCGCTTAATAACTCAGGATGACGTTCGGCCATTGCAAGTGTTACATAACCACCCAATGAGTGGCCGATAACAATGCTTTTTTCAAGCCCTTCAGCACGTAATGTATGGGCAAGGCGGTCAGCCATGTCCTCAATGGTTTCAGGGTTTGCGTTTTCTGCCAAGGGTGTTTGTCCAAAGCCCGGTAAATCCACACAAACCACTTCGCAAAAACTGGCTAATTGCGGGGCAATGGTTTCCCAAATACGGGTATCTTCACAAAAACCGTGAACCAATACCAACGGTTGTCCGCTCCCCCTGCGGGTACTGAAAACTTTTTCCATGCACAAGTTTACGGGTTTTTACGGTTTCAGCTTTTGTAAAATAGTAACTATTGATTCTTATTTAGTAGGCCATGTAAGCTACAGGGCTATTGTTTTTATGATGATTTTTTTGTATATTAAAGAGTAGAATATGACGATGAATTTAATTACAGAAAACTATCCTGCCTATCAAAACAACATTCCGCAAAACGGGCAGCACATCTTGGCCCAACAAACCAACAACATGGTGGTGGTTTATCAGGCATTTAATCCTCTTATTGCAAACTATGCTATACAAAATCAACAGTTTGGCGGAGGGGCTTATAGCTTTAACCGTATGAGCTGGATTAAACCCAATTTTTTATGGATGATGTATCGTTGCGGCTGGGCTCAAAAAGAACACCAGCAATACGTACTGGCTATTTGGATTAAGCAAACCGACTTTGACTACATTCTGTCAAAGGCAGCATATTCCTCATACAAACAAGGGATATATACGAGTCATGAAGAATGGAAACAGCACCTTGCTACAACTGAAGTGCGCTTGCAATGGGATCCGGACCATGACCCTTACGGAAATTCGCTGGAACGCCGAGCGATACAGTTGGGCATGAAGGGAGCAATATTAAAGGCTTTTTGTACCGAGATGGTTGAGAAGATTGAAGACATTACTCCTTTTGTGAAAGAACAATACGGGTTTGTTGCTAACAGCGATACGGAAAAATTAACCGTGGCTTACGAAAGAGTGTACGTGCCCAATGATGAAAAGCTGACAAGTTTTTTAGGGTTGGACAGATAGTACCCCTTCTTACTGTTTATATTGCAAACAGCTTTAACTTTCCCTTCCCCTACAGGGGAAGGTGACTTTATGAACGTCGGGCTAATGATTAATCGGGATGGGGTCTGCGACAGGTACACAGACCTGCCGCTATGGATAAAGTGCCAGCACTCTATCAATAGCATCGGGATTTATTCCTGATGGTTTGGCGCAATACACCTCCCTCAGTCCCTCCTTAGCAAGGAGGGAAGCCACGCGCAGTCCTTTGAACCACGAACGATTTTTAATAACTGCTGCTGTTGTTGGGCTGGTGTGCATGTGCGGCTGTTCCCCTCCTTTCCAAGGCATCAATACTGAGCCTGCCGAAGTATGCGCGTGGGAAAAGGAGGGGTTAGGGGTGGTCGGCAATATTCAGCGACAGGTACATAGACCTGCTGCTATGGATAGTGGACTCAATTTTCTATCAATAGCATCGGAATTTATTCCCGATAGTTTTGGGGTTCTTTTGTATATCCGAGCTGTGGAGCGGGTGTTTATTTTGTTTTAGGGTTTGTTTACTAAATTGCCACGATGAAGGCAAACGCCACAATAAGTTATGTAAACATCGGGTTAATGGTATTGAGCGCCGCGCTGGCATTACTGTTTCCGTTTGAATTGTTTTTGTTCTCCATCATTGTTTTGGGTCCGTTGCATTATTTAACGGAGATTTCTTGGTTAGAAAAACGCAATTTCTTTTCCATCTCAAAATGGAATGTAGCGGTGTTGGCAGTGCTGGCAATATTATTAATGCTGCCCTCAATAGATAAAAAATCGGGCATGGTACCGTATCAGATACCCGCTATAATGGGGGCTTTCGCCTACGCCATCGGGCTGATACGCCATAAATCGCTTTGGGTGAATCTTGCCTACTTTTTCGGGGTGTTTTTTGCGGCGGTATATTTCGACTTGGCAGCTAATTACTCGTTTGTAATATTGTTTGGAGTGTTTTTGCCTACCATAATACATGTACTGGTGTTTACCGGTCTGTTTTTATTGAGCGGCGCTTTGAAAAACAAAACGTGGCCTGAGTATGCTTCGGTATTGGTTTTTATCGGCTGTATCCTGCTTATCATGTTACCCCAATACAGTTTCGCTCATTATGCAGTAAGCGATAAGGCAAAGGAGTTGTACATATTACCATTAGCCACACTTAATGCAGCCCTGGTAAAGGCTTTCGGGTGGGGCACATTTACTCAGCTTAGCGATGTGTTTGTAGGGCAAGGTCCGCTAAAGGTAATGAGCTTGATAGCGTTTGCATACACCTACCATTATTTCAATTGGTTTTCTAAAACTTCGGTTATTAAATGGCACGAGGTATCAAAAGTGCGTTTATCATTTATTACAGGGATATGGGTATTTGTGGTTGCCCTTTGCATGATGGATTATAAAACAGGGTTTTTAATTCTGTCATTCATGAGCCTGCTGCACGTGGCGTTAGAATTTCCGCTAAACATTCGCTCTATGGGTGATATAGGCCGTGCTTTTTGGCCTAAAGCAGTGAAGGGTGGGTGAGAGTTCTTCTACTACAAAGCATGAAACAATTTATTTTTTTATTGTTATTATATTCTTTTTTGTCTTGTTCAAGTTCGTTGAAAGAGCGGAGCAAAATGGATGAAGTAAATGTGGTGGTTTATTTTTATAAAATAGATGTGTATCATGATAGTTATGAAAAGAATATTAATATTCAGATTAATGGTCTTTCCAGATTAAATGGCACTTTGTTCTTTCTAAAAAATCAAGATTCTATAATGACTTATGATGCGTCTTCAATAAATAAGGCAGAGATACTTGACAGTAATTTAAGCAAAAGTTTCGATCAGTTAACTTTGGAAGGACTTGAAAGAATTAACGCAGCTGGAGGTGATTACGGAATTCATAAGTGCGGGGTGACAAGAAATGAGTTAATTTTTAGATTTATAAATAAAAAAAATGGAGTTTTAATTAAGGAGTTTTCTATTCCTGAGCCTTTGGGGTGTGATACTAAGGATTCTTGCTTGAAAGCAATTATGAATATTACCGATTATCTGAGGAGTAAGCTGTAGGGTTAGGGTGATCATTTTACCTAATTTGAGACTCTTTTTCTAAGGGATCTGTTACACACATTGGCTAAACTTTACCAGCTACTTATAATATGCAGAAGAACTTTGTTATAGACAATGGTGTTGCCCTTGAGGGTAATCATTTTTACTTAGATGTGCATAATTGTTATAGTTTGATTGATTTTGAAATGAATACTAAAAATGGGCAGTCAACCATTAGCATCAGTTTCAAAAAAGCAGAAGAGTGTTTTTTAGACGGACGTCCATTTAATTTTAGAATGTCTTTTTTAAATATTTCTTATTTTGACTGCAGGGGTCTTTTTTCTAAGAGTATTCAGGATATTGAATTAATTGGTTATAAGGAGATTGAAGACAATGATTTAAGCTGGTTACTTGAAGAAAAACACTTCGATATAAATTGTTGTATAGTGTTTTTATTTAATGACGATGCCTATCTAAAAGTGCAATGCGAAAAAATAGAATTACTTGAGATTGGTTAATCTTTAGTTAGTCATCAATACTGGGCTTGCCGGAGTATGTGTGTAGGATAGGGATGGGTCGGAAAATGAGATTCCCAATCAAGTTGGGAATGACGGGGTGCAGACAGTCCTCAACACTCTATTCATAGCATGGGGATTTATTCCCGATGTTAAGAAGCAAACACACCTCCCTCTGTCCTCCTTAGCTAGGAGGGAAGCCACGCGCATGGCCGTTGAACAACGAACGAGTTTTAATAACTGTTGCTCTTGATAGGTTGGTGAGCCTGTGCGGCTGTTCCCCTCCTTAGCGAGGCATCAATACTGAGCCTGTCGAAGTATGTGCGAGGGGTAAGGAGGGGTTAGGGGTGGTCAAATAGTCAGCGGCAGATACGCAGACCTGCCGCTATGGATAGAATACCCAACCTACTATCCATAGCATCGGGATTATTCCCGATGATTTTTTATCGTCAGGTTCAATTATTAATCCTTGCCGTAGCGTTCTTCCATTAGTTTTTTCAAACCCATCATCTCATCGCGTAGGCGAGCCGCTTCCATAAAGTCAAGCTCTTTGGCGGCTTTATGCATGGCTCCTTCGGTTTCTTTAATGGCTTTCTCAAGCTGCGGCTTGGTCATGTATTGTACTACAGGGTCGGCGGCTATGTTCACTTCTTCCTCCTCTACATAAGCCTTTTGCATAGTACCCGTTTTGGCATCGGCCACGCTGGTTTGTTTAAATATCTCCTCGCGGCTTTTGCGCACCGTTTTGGGTACAATACCGTGTTCTTGGTTATACGCAATCTGCTTCTCGCGCCTGCGGTCGGTTTCTTCAATAGTTCTGGTAAGACTGTCTGTCATCACATCGGCGTACATAATTACCTTACCGCGCTCGTTACGGGCAGCACGCCCAATAGTTTGCGTTAAGCTGCGCTGACTGCGCAAAAATCCTTCTTTATCCGCATCCAAAATTGCCACTAAAGAAACTTCGGGCAAGTCCAGTCCTTCGCGCAGCAAGTTCACACCCACCAACACGTCAAACTCACCCAAACGCAAGCCGCGCAATATCTCCACTCGGTCAAGGGTTTTCACCTCGCTGTGTATATAACGGCATTTAATGCCCAATCGGGTCATGTATTTGGTAAGCTCCTCCGCCATCCGTTTGGTAAGGGTAGTAACCAAAATACGGTCGCCCATTTTAATACGCTCATTCACCTCGTCAAGCAAATCGTCCACTTGGTTGCCACATGGGCGTACTTCAATCACAGGGTCAAGCAAGCCTGTAGGGCGTATAATTTGCTCTACTACAATCCCTTCGCTTTCCTGTATCTCAAAATCAGCCGGTGTTGCGCTCACATACACCGTTTGGGGCACCATTGTATAAAACTCTTCAAACTTTAGCGGGCGGTTATCCAATGCCGCAGGCAAACGGAAACCATAATCCACCAAGTTTACTTTACGCGAACGGTCGCCGCCGTACATTGCACGAACTTGTGGCATGGTTACGTGGCTTTCGTCTATCACCAATAAAAAATCATCGGGAAAGTAATCAATCAAACAAAACGGGCGGTCGCCGGGTTTACGGCCGTCCATATAGCGGCTGTAGTTCTCAATACCGCTGCAATAGCCCAGTTCACGCATCATTTCAAGGTCAAAAGTAACCCTGTCCTCCAAGCGTTTAGCTTCCAATACACGGCCAATGCTTTTAAAATACTCTACTTGTGCTACCATATCGTCTTGAATTACGCGCATGGCTGCATTCAGACGCTCTTTTGGAGTAACAAACAGGTTGGCGGGATAAATGGCAATATTGGGCAGTTTTTCAAGCGTTTGCCCGGTAGTGGGGTCAAAAACCGAAATATCTTCCACCTCGTTGCCAAAGAAACTTACCCTAAAGGCCACATCGGTATAGGCACCATAAATATCAACGTTATCGCCTTTAACGCGAAAAGTTCCGCGCTTAAACTCAGCCGTGGTGCGTGAGTAAAGTGCGTCTACCAATGAGTATAATAGTGTGTTGCGCGATATTTTCTGGCCTTTTTCAACCCGCACCACACTTTGCATAATATCGTAGGGATTACCGGCACCGTAGATGCATGATACTGATGCAACCACTATCACATCTTTACGACCTGAAAGAAGAGAGGCGGTGGTTTTTATCCGCATTTTTTCTATCTCTTCGTTAATGTTAAGGTCTTTTTCAATGTAGGTATTGGTGGTGGGGATAAATGCTTCTGGCTGATAGTAATCGTAGTACGAAACAAAGTACTCAACGGCGTTTTCAGGGAAAAACTGTCTGAATTCACCATATAACTGTGCTACCAGTGTTTTGTTGTGACTGATGATAAGCGTGGGCTTTTGTACTTGCTGTATTACATTGGCCACGGTAAAGGTTTTACCGCTGCCTGTAACCCCCAAAAGAGTTTGGGCGCGGTCGCCGCGATTAATGCCTTCTACTAATTGTTTTATGGCCGTGGGTTGGTCGCCCGTAGGTATATATTCTGAAGTAAGTTGGAATTGCACAGGGAGATAAAGTTTAAAGAAGTGCAAATTTACTAAATTGGTGCTGTATTTACCTTTGTGTGATGTTAATGGATAAATAGTTGTCTTTCGGCAGGCTCAGAACGGAAGAACATCCCTCAAAGCCCAATAGCTCAAAGGCACAAGCCTTGTAAAAAAAGGGCGGCGTTACAAGGGCTGTGTGCGGAGGCTTCCCTCCGATAAGTAGGGATTGAGGGCGGTTTAAAATATTTAACTATGAATAGAAACAGGGTACATAACCGCGAGTGTTTACTAGAAAGGAGAAGAGAGTTAAGAAAACGATCAACACCGGCAGAGATAAGGTTTTGGAATATTTTGAAGGCTCACAGTTTTGATGGCAAGAAATTTAGGCGCCAGCATAGTATTGAAAATTATATTGTTGACTTTTATTGCTCGAAAGAAAAGGTTGTGATAGAATTGGATGGGGAGATACATAATAATTACATTAATAGGCAAATGGATTATGAACGGGATTTGAGACTGAGAGAGCTTGGATATACTGTTTTAAGATTTGAAAATGAGAGAGTGTTTAGTGATTTAGCAAACGTATTGAAAGAAATTGAAGGAAGTTTCAGGCAGTTGTAGCCTTTTTGACCTCCCCCTTAATCCCCTCCTAAGAACAGGAGGGGAAACAGCCCGCAAGGCTCAATAGTTCACACGAGCGAGGCTTTTAGACTCGGGCGGCGTTACAAGGGTTGTGCGCAAGGCTTCCCTCCTTAGACAAGGAGGGACAGAGGGAGGTTGGAGAGATTCGTCAAATAGTGCAAAAGTGAGACAGTCCTCAAAACCCAATAGCTCAAAGGCACAAGCCTTGTAAAAAACGGGCGGCGTTACAAGGGTTGTATGCGGGGCTTCCCAACTTAAGTAAGGAGGGATTGAGGGAGGTTTGAAGTGGTTTTACAAACGCTGAAAAGAGTAAGATAATAAACGAATAAAGGAATTGATATGAAAACAGGATACATAGTAGTTGGTGCAATACTGCTGGCAGGTTGTGCTACTTCTAAACTCTCTAATAAGAGTAAAGAAGAGAAGGTGAAAATGGCCATTGACCAACGGAGTGAGGTGATTAACTATGCCCAACTTGAAAAGCAGCAAATTCCTACGGTATCAAACCGTATAGCTAATGACCGCGACCGTGGTATTATCACGGCGGGGTTGGTTACCCAAGCAGTTTCGTTGGGGGCAAATGCGGTAAAGCAGCTTATTGCCAATGAGAACAAAAAATATACAGCCGAATATCAAAGCGGCTTAACAGGTTTGTTTTTTTATGATCAGCTGTCTATTAAAAGCGCGTTTGACCCCATCGGGATGCAGTTTGGCGGTTTTACGTTTGTACGTACTTTTACAAATAAAGAAGGAAAAACCGATACGGCTATTGTTGCTCGTTTTTCAATAGTAACCGATAGCATGGGCGTGTACGATATCTTTAATAATTCGTTTTTTAAGCTTAGGCTTGACAGTATTGAGGTTAGATACGCCAAAGCCAAAGTATCAAGCAGCCGCTGGTATATGCCTTGGACTTTGTATCAAAAGAAAGAGGACGAGAAACTGCACCTTGATTTTGAAATCACGTTTACTACCAACTACGTAAACAAGCAAGGCAACCTGTTTAACAACATGGAGCTGGGCAAGTTTTACCTGAGTTTGCGAAATGCGCCCATTAATAAATCGAACGCAGGCTATGCCGAGTATTATAACAACTTACGCGGCGAAGAGCTTGACGGCTTTAGCTTTGTGGTACCGCGCAGCTTTGGTTATTATTTCCACGAAGGTGACTTTAGGGAATGCTACAGCAGAGGCTTGTATAACATTGTGATTAAAGTGAAGGAAAGCAGTAAGGATAAGTTTGTTGACAAACTGATAATGACCAATAGCAACCAAATTGTTGACCAGATTGGAACTACAATAAAAAGGGAAGCAGAAAAGGCGATACAGCCCGATGAAAACTAAACGGCTTGCAAGCCATTGTATTGGCTTAAGATGTCGTTAATTTTTTCCTCGTTCAAAGGCTTCACAATGTAGCCGGCTATGATGCTTATTTCGCGGGCTTTTTCAAAATCTGCTTGATCGATAGATGAAGTGGTAAGAAATACCAAAACCTTCTTTTTAAGAGCCTCTTGTACCCTGCTGAATTCTTTAATAAACTGCCAGCCGTCAAAAACAGGCATATTAATGTCTAGTAAAATTACATCCGGCAAATCATCAGGGTCGTGAACAATTTGTTGCAGGTGGTTCATGGCCTCGTGGCCGTTTGTAAACGAAGTAGCTTTATCAGCCGCTTTTTTTAGTTCAAGGTATTTCTGGGCCGTAAACTGAAAAATTTCGTCATCGTCAATAATCCAAATATTTTTTATCATCTCAGTTAGCTTGCGAAAATGAAATAACTATTTTGCTTACACCTTCGCCCTCATTTTCCTCTATATGCGAAGATGCACCTGTAGCACCTAAGAACAGTTGTGCAAAATAATAAAACCAACTATTTGTTGGTGTAGCAGTTGAGCCGTTTTGTGTTTCTTTATCGTCGGTTTTGGCCTCGCCGTTCAAATTCATAAATGCCGGATAGGTAATAACACATTGTAAACCTTCCCAGCCCTTTTTAGTTTGCACGGCAATACTTCCTTCCTCATTGGCAATCATACACAACAGGCAAAATGCATTATAAAAATAACGAGGGTGCGCCCAGGTTTCGTTTCCGGCATCAAACTCAGTGATAACTGAAGTACTTGAAGGCAATTGAAGTTTTATATCGGCAAAAACCTTATCAAATTGCACCAAGGTTTGCTCACTGATACGTTTTAAAGATATTTTTCTGTCGTGTGAGAGTTGCTCAAAGCCGTCTTGCAGCCTATCGAGTGAATTAGAGATTTTGTTTACATACAAACGTTTATCACCATCGTTTTCCGATTTATCATACAGTTGCAACAACATGTTGATGTTGGTAACAGGCGAGCGTAAATCGTGCGAGTATTTCGAGGCGATTTTTTTTAATTCCTCGTTTTGATACATCAGCAGCTCAAACGCCTCTATAACAAATCCTGTTAGCTGTGGGTTTTGTTGTATCAGTTGATGCAGTGTGTAATTTATAGTTGTATGTACTTTTTCAGTCACTACCATTGTGCACAAACAGCAGCATAATATTATTACGCAAAGTACAACAAATTATAAAACAAAATACATATTTCTTAAAGGCTACCATTTGCCTATAACCTCAAAGGCTCCCCAGTAATACGGGTGCGAGAAATTAGCACTTTGCGCCAATGCTATTTGCGATGTTTTAAGTGATTCAGAAATACCCATGCCGTTTTTAAGATTTTCATAAAAACCAATCATCAATACACTGGTGGCTTCATCGTGTACTTTCCACTGGGGTGCCACTACAGAGCCAACTCCCTTCATCACAAATTCATTTGCAGGGGTATTAATCCAGCCCTTGGTGTTTTCATTAGCTGCCATATCACACGCCGAAAGCACCATTAAGCGGATGCCTCTTAGTGTTTTAAACTCACGTATTTCATTCATGGTAAACTTACCATCGTCGCCCATAAGGATATTAGGAGCCAATACTAAATAACTGTTTTCGAATTTTATAGGGTCTAAGCGGCCATGGGTTGCAAAGTGCACAATGGTGTAGCTGTTCATCAGCGTTTTGGCTTTGTCTTCAGAGGCACTGTCGCGTACAAATGTTTTTGAAGGGAATAACGCTGAGATTTCATTCACCTCTTTTTCAGCATTACTAAGCGTATTGTCGGCATTTCCAAAACATAGGATACCTTTTACTATTACTTCGCCGTTGGGCTGTGCCTGATAAATAAACTTGGTGTTGTTAATGTAGGTGATATCGTATTTTGTTATCAGGTATTGCATTTTTCCGTCTTCAAGCTTACCCAGTGCTTGTAGAGGTAGCGAGTATAAAATGCCTGTAGGAACAAGTGCAATACGTTGCTGGCCTTCAATAAGGTCGGTAATCGGGGTGATAAAAATTTGGTATAATTTATCACTGTTAGTCGATACAAGCTTGATGTCAGTTTTTGAGGTGCTTATTTGCGAGTAAAACTCTTTCACAGCTTTTTCAAGCTCTTCTTGTTTTACGGCTACCCTACGGGCATTCAACGTGTTGTTAGTGGCTACAAAGATTATCAGTTGATTTTCAGTAACCAGGTATTCTATTACCACATCGCCATCGGGAAGGCTGTTACGTGCGTCGTCAAGGTCGCGGGGATTTATGGTGCTTGCAAAATTTGCATGGTCATCACCAGTGGTTTTCATTGCCGAGTCGATAAACGTGTTGTAATTGGTTTGGCTCACGTCCAACAATCCCTCAAGGCTTTTAATTTTTTCGGTGCTTTGTTTTTCTTTGGGTTTGCTGCGTTCTTTTATCAGTTCGGCTAAATATCCATCAACTTTCAACTCCAACTCTTTGGCAGTAGTTTCGGTTTCAGTATCCAGCAAATCATTGGTGCGGGTGGGGCCGTTATCACCCCTTGTTTGCTCCATTAAGCCCGCAATGTTTGATTTTTCCTGATAGTAAAAGGCCAAGCTCACCTCGTTTTGAGATACCAGCAAATCCACCAAATTCAGGTATATTTTGTATTTATCTTTTGCCTTGCTAAAGCTCACCATTTTGTTGCTGCGGCCTGCAATGTTGCGCTTAATGCCTTCAACCACCTCAACTGATTTTTTAAGGTCGGCAACAGCGTTTGTGGTGTCTCCTTTTTTAATGTAGAGGGTAGATGAAAGGTACAACGGCTCCCACAGGTAGTAGTTGTTGCCTGTTTGGGTAGCAATCTCGATGGCTTTGTTTACAAATATCCTTGCCGAATCGTTTTTACCCGTTTCAACATACAGTTTACCGATTAGGGTATTGGCTTCTGAAATCCGGTCTTTCTCACCAATTTCCAAATAGTCTTTATACGAATTAAACAGGTGTGATTTTGCTTCGGGGTATTTCTTCATGTTTAAGAATAGATGCCCCAGTAACAGGTTTCCACTGGTTATTTGTCGGCGGTTTTTTTGTTTAATAGCTACTGCAAGCCCTTCCTTAGTCCAGCGTTCTGCTTCAGCCCAAAAGCCGTCTTCCAAATAAGTTTCACCTAAGTTCAATAAGGCAGAAACCAAGAAATCCCCTTCGTATTTTATGCGGTTCAAATCTTCGAGTACCGAGCCAAAAATGCGGATAGCACTTGAGTATTCGCCTTGGGCAAAATAGATGGTGCCTATGTTGTTTTTGGCTACCACTTGGTTTATCACATCATCAATGCTGCGGTAAATACTATCTGCCGTGCGGTAATGCTCAATAGCGGTGTTGTATTGGGTAAGGGCATTGTAAGTGTTACCCAAAATAAGGTAGGCACTGGCTTGTATGTAATCGTTGCGAAGAGTTTTGTTAATCTCCAGCGATTGATAGGCAAGGCTTTTCGCACTGTCGGCCTCGCCCACAAGGTTGTAATAGTGGGCAAGCTCTACAAATCCGTCAGAAGCTAAATAAAAGTTTTTACGCTCTAGGGCATCGTTTATCACCGACCAGTATATCTGGCGGGTTTTTGCAAATTCGCCTTTCTCAATAAAATAGCGGCCTATGCGCAATTTAACCCCGCCGATACCCGAGTAACTTTCGGCTTTGGTGTAGGCATCCAAGGCCAAATCATAATAGGCTTTGGCGTTATCCAGCTTACCTTGTTGTGTGTTTATATATCCTAGGTTTTCCCATACCCACGCAAGGTTTATATAGCTGTTGCTTATTTTGGCATAGTTAAGACCATTGTTCAGCAGCTTTTCGGCCTCAGCTCCGTTTCCTTCGCTGTCGTAGGCAATCAAACCCAACAACACCTGGGTGTTCATCATGCCCCCGTTGTCTTCAATTTTGGTGTAGGTAACGCTGGCTTTGCCCATGTAGTTTTTGGCCTGCACATACGATTTCATGTTGTAGTAGGCCATCCCTATGTTGTAGTTACCATTGGCTACTCCCAAATCGTTTTGTATGCTTGCGTGTATCTGTTGCGCACGTTTGTAGTAATAAATGGCCAAATCATAGTTTTTCATTTTGAGGTACAAATCGCCGAAAAGCACCTTCAAAGCGGCCAGTTTATCGGTAGTATCGTTGTTGGCAATGTAGTTTTCCTCAGCCTTGAAGTAATAGCTCACAGAACTGTCTAAGTTTCCGTTTTCCTTCCACAAATCACCGATTTTTTCATACGAGTAAGCAATGCCCACAATGTCGTTTGCTTCGGTATTAAGGCTTACTGCTTCGCGGTGAGCCATAATAGCGGTATCGTAAGTGCCCAGGTTCCAATATGCCTGCCCGATGTTTGATTTTGAGAAACCGGCACCCGATTTATCGTCTAACCCTAATTTAATTTCATAAGCTTTTTGGTAATGAACAATGGCCTCGCGGTATTTGCCCATTTTAAAATAAGTGTCGGCAATATCATCGTTAAGGGTGGCAAACTTCTTTTGGTTTCCGGCTTCTAAGAACAGCTGCATCGATTGGCTGTATTTATCTACTGCCTGCTGATACAAGCCTTTTTGCTTGCTCACATAGGCCATGTTGCGATAAATAGTTGCCCTGTCGGTTTTTGAGCCGCCTATACGGTCTAATATTTTTTCGGCTTCATCATAAGCCTTCAAAGCACCATCGTAATCGCCTCTTTGCGACACGTTATAGCCTTTATCCCAAAGAATGTAGGCCAACAGTTCATTCTCTTCATAAGTGCCGTTTTTGCCTATCTTTTTGCTTAATTTTTGTTGAGCGATATCAAAGTATTGCTCGGCTTGTTTATAGCGCGCCCAATCACCATAAATATCAGCCATTTTATAAATAGAGCGGATGTGTTCTATGGTGTCTTTAAGCAGCAGGTATAGTTTTGAAGCTGAATCGTAGCTGGCAATAGCCTGCTCATACATATTCTGCTCGCCAAGCACGGTGCCTTTTTTATAGAGGCCGTGCACCATTATTTTTTTGTTATTAAAAAAACTGCCGGCTTCAAAAACCAAATCAAGGGTTTTTAGTGCTGAATTAAAATCCTGCTTATCGGCATAGGTAGTGGCTTTTTCGGCCCATTTTTCATAAAAATCGTCGGTAAGGTCGCTTTTGTTAAATTCAAAAATCTGCACTCTTCTCAAAGGGTCGTTTTCAACCAACAAGCTATCAAGTATTACATAAGGAGTTGATGGCGAATTGTTGAGCAACCATGTGGCATACGTTTCGTTGGCTTTGTAATCCTTGCCCATGTATTTACGCGGGAAGTAGGCCACAAACTCCAAGTAATCTTCAATGTCAGAAGTGTCGGGGTCTAAAAACAAATCGTGGATGGATTTACCTTGATTTTGGCCTTTTACGGCAGGGTTCACAAAAATATCGCCCTCGCGGGTAAATTCTTCGGTATCAAACACTTGGTCGGCCATCAATAACAGCAACAGTTCTTTAAACTCCTTACTGTCGTAGTGAATGATATAACGGGGGTTTAACATCCGTTCGCGGTTGTTATCTATGAACGAAACATCTTTTGAAAGCAGCTCGTAAATGATGGTTTCTTCTTTAAACTTACTAAAGATGCGGGTTTCAATAATATCGCCTTCTTGCACCCAATTATAGGTGTCGGTTGAGTCGTAAATGTCTACCTCAACCTCAGCACTCCACGGGCTAATATCCACCACTTCGCCTTTGCCCAACTGAAATAACCGCTCGGGGACGCTATCAGGCAATGGGGCACTAATAGGGAATGCTACTGCACCCATTATCAAACCGTCATTTAACCCCGCGTTTATCCGTAGCCTGAATTTTGTTCCTTTTCGCCATAAGACTTCATCTACCCTAAAGAGAAACGTTTTACGGTAATCTTTGTCTGAGTATTCAAAATATACCTTATCGTTGGCCTCCATCATGGTGTAACACAAGTCGATAAAATCAAAAAACGACTTGGCAAACTTTGCCGAGCCACTTTTATCCATCCACTTGATGCCCTTGTTATATACTTCGATGGACTGTTTATAGTTGCCGTCCTTAAACTCACAAAACGCTTTAGTAATGTAAGAAACCAACACTTTGCTGCTTCGCGGGGCTTGAAAACCGAGCTCTACTTCAAGGTGCAAGTCGGCATATTTGCACGCCGTGTCATAAATTTCATCGGTGAAAGCTTGTTCTGAAAGTTGGTAATATTTATCTGCCAGCGGGTATTTAAGGCTGTCTTGCGCATTGGCTATAACAAAACAGACTGAAAAAAACAGGATAAAAAGGAGCTTTTTCATGGCGGTGTAGGTTATCAAATGTAATAATCCTTTTGCTGAAATGAACAAAGGGCACCCTATTAATTAAATAACTCTTTAATAAGTAAATGGGATTCTATTCTTGGTGGTTAGCGGTGGTAGTGAAAAGAGTTTTAACTCACCCCATCCTACTATTTATTTTGCAAACAGCTTTAACTTTCCCTTCCCCTACAGGGGAAGGCGACTTTGGGAACGTCGGGCTAAGGATATTTCGGGTAGGGGTCTTTCAGCGACAGGTACGCAGACCTGCCGCTATTGATAAAGTGCCAGCACTCTATCAATAGCATCGGGATTTATTCCCGATGAAACAAGACACCTGTTATCTTCGCAGTATGATAGGTATTATGGGCGCTATGCCCGAAGAGATTGATTCGCTTGTGGAGCAAATGCAGCGTGTGCAACAACATAATGCGGGAATGCGCACTTACTATAGCGGCACGTTGTTTGGCCGTGAGGCGGTGGTTGTTTTTTCGCGGTGGGGTAAAGTAGCTGCGGCCACAACCGCCCTGCACCTTATTCACCAATACCAAGTTAAACAATTACTGTTTACAGGGGTGGCAGGAGCCGTTAGCCCTTTATTGTCTATCGGTGATGTAGTGGTAGGGCATCGGTTGTACCAACACGATATGGATGCCCGTCCGTTAATGCAGCGATTTGAAATACCTTTATTGGGGAAAACCTATTTTGAAACCAACCAAACTCAACGTGAACAAGCGTTTGAACGGGTGAAAAACTTGTTGAGCATTGAGCAACTTGAAGCATCATTAAACATAGAAACGCTTAACAAATACGGAATTACTGCTCCAACGGTGCGTGTGGGCGATATTGCCAGCGGCGACAAGTTTTTTAGCTTGTCGCAACACAAAACCGAGTTGTTAGAACATTTGCCCGATGTATTGTGTGTTGAAATGGAGGGAGCAGCAGTGGCACAAGTATGCCATGAGTATGGATTGCCATTCAATATTATCCGTATCATATCGGATGTTGCCGATGATAATTCGCACATCGATTTTCCGGCATTTATTGCACAAGTGGCGGGGCCTTATTCTGCGGCTATTGTGAGGCAGTTGTTTTCATAACTGCTTCCGCATCTTTCGCCCAAAAACAATATCTTCGTTTTTAAAGCACTCACTATGTACCCAGAGTTACTACGATTTAAGTCCCCCGGTTTTTTAGAAGGCCTTTTCGGCCCTTACATAGTTATCTACAGCTATGGTTTTATGATTTTAGTAGGGGTGATATTGGGCTTCCTGTATTGCTTGTGGCGTGGGAAGAAACTGGGACTGAATCTTGACAAAACCAGTGAGCTTTTTATTTGGGCTTTTATTGCTGTATTTGTGGGCGGCAAGGTGTTTTTTTACTTTGAAGACATAGGAACATACCTGAAAGAGCCTTCAAAAATGTTTAAAAACCTTGGTGGCGGCTTTGTGTTTTACGGCTCGTTTATTTTTGCCGTCCCTACGTTTATCTGGTTTTTCAGACGAAATAAATTACCGGTTTTAGAAACGTTTGATATTGTAGCCGTGGCCGGAACATTGGTACACGGTTTTGGAAAGCTGGGCTGTTTTATGGCCGGATGCTGTCACGGTACCGTGTGCAGCCCTGAACACGGCGTGGTGTTTACTCACCCAAAAAGCGCTGCCGAGCCGCTTGGTCAACCGCTATACCCGGTACAACTGTACGATGCAGGCATGGTGTTAGGCATAACCCTATTACTTATTTGGTTGCACAACCGCAAGCAATTCCATGGTCAATTAATATTGTTGTATGCCCTTATCTACGGAGTAGGACGCAGCATCACCGAAGAGTTTAGGGGCGATGAGGCACGCGGATTTTTGTTTGACGGCTTGCTTACCCACTCGCAGTTTATAGCCATTATCATTTTGGCTGTTGGAGGATATATTTACTGGAAGCTTTGGAAGAAAAGCAAAGCCTGATTTTCTCGACGGATTAAAATCCACCTCTATAAAATTACACGGCGAAGCAGGACTTAAGTCCTGCTTCGCCGTGTAATTTTAACAGGAACGGGTTTCAACCCGTTGAAATAAAATCTGTTTATCCTTGAAAATTTACCTTCGCGTGTGTACCGTCGCAAAATGGTTTGTTGCTGCTTTGTCCGCAGCGGCACAAAGCAGTGGTTTTATTCTCCAATGTTTGTTCGCCGTTTTTGTCTTTTAGTTTAAGGGTGCCGTATATCAACAATGGCCCGTTAGACAGCACTTCAATTACCGATTCAAGATGTGCTTCTTCTTTGTTTTCTTCATCATTCATAAAATAACTCAAAGCACCGCTCGGGCATTTCTTTACTTGGTCAATAATCTGTTGGGTGGCTGCCCCTTCAGGCTTCACCCACGGACGCTCACGCGGGTTGAACACCTGCGGCAGTCCGGTAAAACAAAGGGTTGAGTGTATACACTTATCGGGTTGCCATACTACGGTAACTTCACCGTTAGTATATTTTTTTGTGATTTTGCGATCCATACAGTAACAGTTTCAAACCTTAAATATACAAAATATCTGTACTACCATCACGCTTGCAAACCCATTGCGGTAATGGTGAGAATAATAAAATGTGCCGGATGTATTTAATTATAGAAGAATCCTTGTTCTGTCATTACGAGAAAGCCATCTCCGGCTTACGAAGTAATCTTTCGCTTATGTTACGGATTGCTTCTGGAGACTTCGTAATGACGACAACAGCGTTCTTCACACTCTAAAACACCCAGGCACATTCACCCTTTTATATAACCTACGCCTCGGCCAACGCTGCAAGCTCTTCAACGGGGTCGGTAACTTTTAACGGCGATGCAGTAAAAATTACACTCACCTCGTTACTTTTAATCCAGTTTGAGGTTACCAATGTTTGGTAATTAATTTCACCGATAATAAAATTATTATTTCCGCTGCTGTAGAACTCTTTTACCGTTTCAAAATCTGTGGGTTTTAGTCCGCTACCGTCAGAAAAACGCACAAATACCTCTGCCAAAAAATCATTTGAAATACGGGCAGCAGGATTTTGCAGTAGTTTTTTATACTCGTATTTGTAATTATATGTAAGGGCTGAAATATCAGACAGAACCGCCGAAGCAGTGGGGTAAGCGCCTGCACCTTTCCCGCTGAAAAACTGAGTTTCGGCAAAAATGCTCTCAATCACAATTCCGTTGTACTCGTTATTTATGGTGTATAATTTATCGGAAGGAGTAATAAATTTAGGAAACACCGTAGCTACAATTTTATCGCCTGCTTTACGGCACTGCGCTACCAGCTTAATACGATAACCTTTTTCACGGGCATACTGTATATCAAACGGCGAAAGGCGGGTAATTCCGTAATTAAAAATATCGATGGGGTTTACGGTGGCACCAAACGCATGGGTAAGAATAATATCCAATTTGTATTTAGGGTCAAAACCTTCCACATCCAAACGCGGGTCGCTTTCAGCAAAACCGGCTTCTTGCGCTTGTTTTAGTGCAGTATCAAAATCTAAATTCTCATCAAATATTTTGGTAAGAATGTAATTGGTAGAGCCGTTAAAAATACCTTCAACCGCGGTTAGTAAATCGTTGTCGTAATATTCTTCTAAATTACGGATAATGGGAATGCTGGCGCAACAAGCCCCTTCGTACAACAACGGCACATTATATTCTTGCTGTAATTGCAATAATTCTTCAAAATGTTCTGCAATCATTTTTTTGTTGGCAGTTACCACCGCTTTCCCATTCTTCAAAGCTGTTGAAACAATTTCAAAGGCTGCCTCTGAGTCGTCTATCAACTCAACTATCACATCAATGTTATCGTTAAATAACAAATCGTTTTTATCGTATGTAAAAAACTCTTCGGGCAGGCTGCGCTTTTTGTCCCTGTTTTTCACACATATTTTTTCAATATGGGCTTTTATACCTCCGGTTTTGTGCAGTACTTCATACAATCCGCCGCCAACGCAGCCAAAACCAAATACACCTAATTTTATTGTGCTTTTGTTTGTCATGGGTTTACTAATTTTAATCGTTTGAAACTAATTTTTTGGATTATCGTCATTGCGAGAAAGACGTCTTCGGCTTTAGAAGCAATCTTTCTGTATCGTTTCTTTGGGATTGCTTCGGAAGACCTCGCAATGACGTAGCTCGGGGGCTCACGACTACCCTGAGCCAGTCGAAGGGTGTGTTATGCTGTTGCCCGTTGTCCGATATTTTTTACGGCGATAAATGCTTGTTCTAAATCGGAAATTAAATCGTCGGCATTTTCAAGGCCTACCGAAAGACGAATCAACGATGAGGCAATACCTGCCGACAAACGCTGTGCTTCGGGTACTGATTTGTGGGTCATTTGTGCGGGATGACAAATAAGGCTTTTTACTCCGCCCAAACTTTCGGCCAGTTTAAAGTAGCGGGTATTGGTTACAAAGGCTTCGGCAGCTTGTACGGTGTCGTTTTCAAGCACAAAGGAGATTACTCCGCCAAAAAAACCGGTTTGCTGTTTTTTGGCTATTTCGTGGTTGGGATGTGAAGGCAAACCGGGATAAAATGTCTTTTTCACTTGTGGGTGATTGGCCAGAAAATCTGCTATTTTTTGGGCGTTGGTACAATGCTTTTCAACACGCAACGGCAATGTTTCCAACCCGCGAATAACTAACCATGAGTCAAAAGGCCCTAAAATTCCCCCCGATGAATTTTGGATGAATTTAATTTTTTCGGCCAATTCATCGGTTTTGGTAATAACGGCTCCGGCAATCAAATCGCTGTGACCGCCCAAATACTTGGTGGCACTGTGTATCACAATATCAGCACCCAGCAACAGCGGCTTTTGCAGCACGGGCGAGGCAAAGGTGTTGTCAACCACCAGCAATGAGCCGTTGGCGTGGGCTATTTGTGCAATGGCTTCAATGTCTGATACTTTTAGCGTGGGGTTGGTGGGGGTTTCTATCCACACAAAACGGGTGGCGGGGGTAATGTTTTTGGCAATATTGGCTGCATCCGTAGCATCGGTGTAGGTTACCTTCACCCCAAATTTTTGGTAAATGTGGGTGAATATGCGGAACGAACCTCCGTAAATGTCATCTACGGCCAGTATTTCATCGCCGGTTTGCAGCAGTTTCAATACGGCATCAATGGCCGCCAGCCCGCTGGCAAAGGCAAAACCTGCCGCGCCTTCTTCCAATCGGGCAAGGGCATCTTCCAACGCTTTGCGGGTGGGGTTGTTGCTGCGGGCATAATCAAATCCTTTGTGTACGCCGGGTGCTTCTTGCACAAAGGTACTGGTTTGGTAAATGGGCACCGAAACGGCTCCGGTAAGTTCGTCTATGGGTAATTGCTGGATAATTTGAGTTTCAATTTGCATGGTTGTAATGTTTTAAAAGGGTTAAAAAAACGGGTTACAACGCTTAGGCAGAAGGAGAGGTGCGCAGCAGCCAATGAAGCGCGGACTTTCAGAAAGGATTTTTTGGAGATGCCAACAATGTATTGGCATTGAGATGCCGACGAAAGTCGGCATATTGCACTCTAAGTTCCCGTTCGGCTATGCCGACCACGAAATAAGAGTGCAAAAAAAAATCCCTCCTGAAAAGTCAGAAGAGATTTTTGTATATCGTTGCACGTGAAAACGTTATGTGTCTATCTCGACTAACTTATCTTTCCCCTTTCGGGGTGGAGTTAGCACCTTTTGTTGACCGTCGCCAACAGGGTTGCTAAGACTTCATCGGGCCATTCCCTCAGTCTTTCTGGATAAGCGGTTGTTTAAAGAACTGGTGCAAAGGTAATGCAAAAAGTAGGATTGCTGTCAAGAGAAATTTTTTTAAACGACTGTAAGAAGCTGATTTTTAGGATAATATTTTCTTCAAAAGAAGCCGAAACGACACCCTCAAATATTTTTTGATAAAATATTCTTTAACGCGATGGAAAAAGAAGAAATAATTTTTTCTATTTCTTGAGAAGTTAACGAATTATAAAGTGGTCTTTCGCTATATAATAACCTGCTTCCTTCATAAGTGCTGTAATGTTTATCCTTAAAAGAGAGTTTCCAGCTTTTCGAGTATCCTTTTTGAAGTTTTTTTGGCAGTGAAAAACCATTGAACGAGAGTTTTATGGTTATATGGTGGATAGTTTTAATATCAAAAATTTCAATTTTTTGTTTTAATAACAATATTTTCTTATCTATTATTTCATTTGAGGAGCCTACCAAATTTAAACTAAAAGATCTTTTTGCTCCATAATCTTGAAATTCCTTGTTAAAGGTTAAACTAATTTTTAAAGTTCGTATAGAAAAAAAAGGCTCAAACTTTAAGCTATTCTTGTAGGCTTCTAAAATTAAGGGGCTAAGGTTGTTTTTAATAAAAAATGAGGTGTCTATTTCTTCAAAAGTTTTCTTTTTGGCATTCAACTTTTGCTTTAATAGATCCAATTCCTTATCCAAATCATCCGGTTCTTCGATGCTCTCGCCGCGCGCGCCTTTCAGCATTATTTCAAGGCTGCGTAATTGGTTGGTTATAATAAATTCAATAAAAGGGTCAAAAATATCCGCGTCGGCTTGTTCAAGTGCTGCAATGTATTGGGCTTTTTCTCCCGTTCTCACAATCACAGGAGGGTAGCCGTATTGCAGTAAAATAAAGTTCATCAGCATACGGGCCATACGTCCGTTCCCGTCGTCAAAGGGGTGTATGCGTATAAACTTGTAATGAAAATCAGCCGCAAACAAAATAGGGTTGGTTTCTTTATCGGCTTCCATTTTTTTAAACCACTCCAGCAAGTCGTACATTTTGGCCGGGGTTTCTTCAGGCGAAGCAAACCTAAAAATCTCTCCCGTTTTTGTTTCTACATGGTTGGGTGTGGTTTTATATTCACCCACCTTTATTAGCTTTTTTGTTGGCTGCCCGTCGGTTGTTATGGCATCTACTTTGTAAGGTTTTTTTAATAGAAGAGTGTGTAGTTGACGGATAAAACTTTCGGTAAGCGGTTCCCGCTTTTTCACCACATCTTCAATCCATTTTATCGCTTCGTCGTGCCCCGTAATTTCAATATGGTCTTGCAAGGGTTTTCCCTGTGCAGTAATTCCAAACAATATCAAGGCTTTGGTTTCGCCAAACGTTAATGAGTTGCCTTCAAGGTGGTTAGAGTGGTAGTTCCAATCCAATCGTAATTTTTGTAATACAATAGCTTCCCGCTCTTTATCCAAAGGCCGTAGATTGTCTAAATCAGTTTTTAACTGCCCGGCTTGTTGCAATAACTCCACAATACTATCGTTCATAGCCCTTCTTTATATTTCGAGCAAGTTAAAAAAATTAATCCACCTCCACCACTTGGTCTAAGCGGGTGGTGTAGCGGTTGGATAGTTTTTCGCAACGCAGTTTCCAGCGGGTGCTGCTGCCTTGCGTGGCAAGGGTTATCTTTTCGCGGCCCACAAGGTTATTAATACGGTCAACCGCCTCCATTAATAACTGGTGTTTTTCGTCCGTCGGGGCGGTAAAAATATTACCCTGTATTTCGTTCATCGGTACAATACCCGATACGATTACCCCGGCATTTTTGTAATAAATAGGTCGGCCCAAATGGTCTTTCTGTTTGTACACCGTGCGCAGGCAGTGTAAGGCATATTTCACAATCTCCAACGTGCTGTTGGTGGCTGTGGGCAAGGCATACCACATACGGGCTTTGTATTGGGGTAAATCTTGCCGGTTGGGGTGCGTATAGGCAAACACATACACGGCACCCGCGCAACTGTTTTGTGCACGCAGTTTGGCAGCACAGGCGGTAGCATAAAAGGTGATTGCCTCTTCCAATAATGCGTAATCATTCAGCAATTCACCAAAACTGCGCGAGGTGCAAATGTTCTGTTTCTCTTCCAATTCCTGCTCCATGCCGATGCAGGGATTTCCCCGCAATTCTTCCCACGTGCGTAAGCCTACCACTTTCATGTTTCGGCTTACCCATTGGCGGGGCTTTTGGGTAAAATCGTACGCTGTTTCTACCCCGTGGTTCTCCAAAAACTTTTTATGACTGCGGCCAATGCCCCATACATCACCGATGGGTACTTTTTGCAATGCCTCAGCTATGGCATCAGCGTTATCAGGGATTACCAATGCTCCTTTGCTGGCGCGGTTCTTTTTGGCAAGACGGTTGGCCACTTTTGCCAGCGTTTTAGTAGGCCCCACGCCAATACTAATAGGGATACCCGTGCACCGCGTTGTTTTTTCTACAATTTCTGCGGAATAGGCAGGTAAATCAACAAAATCAAGGCCGTTGAGGTTTAAAAACGCCTCATCGATAGAGTACACCTCAATTTCAGGGGTAAACATCGATAGGGTAGCCATCACCCGCCGCGACATATCGCCGTACAAAGCATAGTTAGAAGAAAACACCTCTATGCCGTGCTGTTTTATCATCGGCTCTAATTGGTAGGCCGGGATGCCCATCGGCACCTCCAGTTCTTTGGCTTCGGCACTGCGGGCTATCACGCAGCCGTCGTTGTTAGATAATACCACTATCGGTTTTCCAAGCAAATCAGGGCGAAACACCCGCTCGCACGAGGCATAAAAATTATTACAATCTACCAGTGCTATCATAGCTTTTTCACTACATACGTTACTACACCCCACACGCTAAAGTTTTGCTCTTCGCTTACTTTTATGGGCTTATAATCAGGGTTGGCGGGCATCAGGTACATGGCATCCGCCGTTTTGTGAAGGCGTTTAATGGTAAGCCCGCCATCCAGCGCGCACAGGGCAATGCGTCCGTGCACGGCATCCAACGAGCGGTCAATCACCACCAAATCTCCTTGTGAAATCCCCGCATCGCGCATCGACTGGCCTTTTACCCTGCCTATAAACGTCCAGTTGGGGTTTTTAATCAGCTCCTTATTCAAATCAATACTTTCCTCCATGTAATCACGGGCGGGCGAAGGAAACCCCGCAGCAAGCCCGTCGATAAAGTCAAGGCGCAAAGCTTCTGCCGACTCAAACTTTGCTATAATCGACACTTCATTCATAAAGTTGAATTTTTAAACACGTACTCGCCGTATAAATTAGCAAAGCATTGTGTAAAGTGCAATAAGTTTCTGCGTAAAACTGATGCAACTCATAGTAAAGGGATTGATTTTCCGGTAGTTTTGTGGGTAATAAATATAAGGGTTATGGTTATTGAAGCTGCATTGAAAGAACTGGAACACGCCACGCATCCCGTGGCTAAAATTGTACACAACGATGCTAATTGCAAAACGCTGGTATTGGCGTTTAAAAAAGGCATGAAGTTGAAGGAACACAAAACCAATACGCCAACTACTTTGCTGGTGCTTGAGGGTGAGATTACTTACAGCGTGGCCGAAGAGAATATTACCCTGAAAAAATTTAGCCAATTGGGCATACCCGTTGGGCTGTTGCATGCGGTGGAAGCAAACGAAGACAGCGTTTGTTTGCTGATACAGGGTTGATTGGGATGCTCTAAAGCATGAGTTACTTTACAGTTTAATTGCCTTGCCCGTCGAAAAAAGTATTTTGTCAATATAGTAAAGACACTCTTTTTGCTCCTTAGGGTCTTTTTGAATATGTTTTTCCAGCCATTCTTTATAATTGCTGATACTTGTAGAATCTTTGCTTGTTAAGGTCTTTTTTTTACGTAATTTATTTATTGTTTTCTCATCAGATTGGTCTGTTTCATATACGGAAAACGCTCTGATAACGTGCTGGTCTATTATTGGCTCTGCACTTGGGTTTGCAAGGTGTTTCCCAAATTGATAAAAGACTACACTATTGCCAATATTTGATTTTTCATTCTTTATCCCCTCAATTATTCTGTCAATTTTCTTTAAATCACCTTGTTTCCAAACCATCGCATACAATAGCTTCAAGACTGGATCGTTTGGCTGTAAAACATATTTTTCATCAATTTTTTTTAACGAGTCTATTTCTTTTTCTGTGATAGTAAAATTAATTTTAGGATATTTTGATTCGTCAAATTTATTTTTTGGATCTTTCAACTCCTTAAATTCCTTTGGGATTTTCTGAATTTCATCCAATGTTTTAGCATTTTTTATTTTATCAAAAACGGATGTTACAAATTTTTTTGCTTCTTCATTATTCATAAGGCAATTTGTTTCGTTAACATGAGTTCGGGATAAAGAACCTTCGCTAACTTCATGGCTATTGAGTGCGGCGGGTTGTCATTCCCAACTTGGTTGGGAATCTGCGGGTGGGACTGCAATATTGACTGCCAGCCGCACAGATTCCCATTTTAAATGGGAATGACTTACCTCCGCACACCCTCAAGCAGTTAATTTAATCGATTTTATTATCCCGAACTCACGTTCGTTAGATAGCAATATACTCTATTTTAATACTCAAATTCACTCACGCTTTGATGTATTTCTAAAATTTGTCAAAGCTGAAACAGGGTTGTATCTTGCAGCCGTATGGCAACACAAGCAATGAAACGCGATAACGTAATTTTTGACCTTATTAATGAGGAATTGAACCGCCAAGAACATGGCATTGAACTGATTGCTTCTGAAAATTTTGTGAGCAAGCAGGTGATGGAGGCCATGGGCAGCGTGCTTACTAATAAATATGCCGAAGGCTTGCCCGGCAAACGCTATTACGGCGGTTGCGAGGTAGTGGATAAGGTAGAAAATTTGGCGATAGACCGCATTAAACAATTGTTTGGTGCTGAGTGGGCCAACGTGCAACCCCATAGCGGTGCGCAAGCCAATGCGGCTGTAATGCTGGGTGTTTTGCAACCCGGTGATAAGATTTTGGGTTTCGACCTTTCTCACGGCGGGCACTTAACACACGGTTCACCCGTTAACTTTTCAGGTAAGCTATACAAGCCCTCGTTTTACGGAGTTGAAGAAGCTACGGGACGTATTGATTTTGATAAAATTGAAGGAATTGCCGAGCGCGAGCAGCCTAAACTAATCATCTGCGGTGCTTCATCGTACAGCCGCGATTGGGATTATGCCCGTTTGCGCCAAATAGCAGATAAAGTAGGAGCGTTGTTACTGGCCGATATATCACACCCAAGCGGTTTGATTGCGAAAGGCTTTTTGAACAACCCGCTACCTCATTGCCACATTGTTACTACTACTACCCACAAAACCCTTCGCGGCCCTCGCGGTGGTTTGATTATGATGGGTAAAGATTTTGATAACCCTTGGGGATTGACTACGCCTAAAGGTGAAATTAAACCCATGAGTGCCATTTTGGACGGCGCAGTTTTCCCCGGAACGCAAGGCGGCCCATTGGAACACGTGATTGCTGCTAAGGCAGTTGCTTTTGGCGAAGCGCTAACCGATGATTACAAAGCCTATTGCGAGCAGGTGATTAAGAACGCCCGCGCTATGGCTGCTGCTTTTGTAGCTAAAGGTTATAAAGTAATTTCAGGCGGTACTGACAACCACATGATGTTGATTGACTTGCGCAGCAAGGATTTGAACGGGAAATTGGCCGAGAACACCCTTGTGAAAGCCGATATTACCATTAACAAAAACATGGTGCCGTTTGATGATAAATCACCATTTGTTACCAGCGGTATGCGCATAGGCTCACCGGCGGTTACTACCCGCGGTTTGAAAGAAGGCGACGTAGAGAAAGTGGTGGATTTGATTGACGAGGTATTGATGAACCACGACAACGAAACGGTGATTGCCGACGTTCGCAAGCGTGTAAACGCCATGATGCAAGGATTTCCTTTGTATGCATAACAGCATACTGATTGTATAAAAGAAACGCCTTTGGCATTTGCCAAAGGCGTTTTTGTTTTATGTAAGTAATTTTGGGCTTACAAATATCTTTCCCGTATCACTTTTAAGTGGTGCAGCGAGTGCCCCGCTTGTATATATCCTATCTCGGTTACACTTACTTGGGTGCTGTTTGCCACTCCTTCTGATACAAGGGCTATGGCATCAAAGCTGCTGAAAAGAGCTATTGTACTTTGTCTTACTAATGAAAACTCTTCGGCTATTTGTTTTCCTGTCCGTGCATCGGCGCGGCTGTTTGCAACATAATCGTCTTCTTCAAACGGGGGCAGGTTTTGTTGCTCACCTCTTGCAAAACAAAGAGCGCGGTAGGTAAATATCCGTTCGGCATCAATAACGTGCTGCACTACCTCTTTAATGCTCCATTTACCGGGTGCATACCTGTGGCCCCATTGTTCTTCGGTAAGTTCGTCAAACAATTCACGGTACCGATCATGGCCTTGTTGTAGTGCCATTGGCAGCGGAAAATCTTTTACTACATTGATGTAATTATTGTAATAGTGGTCAGTGGTAAGCATTTCTATTTGTTTATTAAATTAAGACCCACTTTCATGCCCATACGTGGCGTAAACCCTATTCGGGTTTCTTTTCGTTCTGATAAAAAAGTATTGTCGATTATCCTGTACGCGCCATTATTCCATTCATTGCGGCCGCCGTCAAATGTAGAAAATCCCAAACCCAGACCATAATACATTTCAAAGTGCAGGTATTTGCCCACCATCATATATCCAAAGTTCAGGGTAAAATCATACCGTTTTTCAGTGGGGTTGAATAGAAAATTCCCTACATAACTATTGTTGTTTGCATTAGTTACCGTAGCGTTTTGGGTTTCGTACACCTTGTTGGTATAGCGGAACTGAAACCCGAAGTAAAGGTCGCGGGCAGACATTTTTTTGTAGGTATAATAATACGACATACCGCTCCAAATCATATTCTCGGGGTTTTTGTTTGATATACCCCACATATCCAGTCCTCTGTCTTTTTGTTCATTTACCTGCCTGATGCCAAACTCGTGTAATTTCCTTTTGCCTCCAATTTGTACACTGCCCTGTATATTACCCGAAAGTAGCGGAAGTGGTGCAAACGATACAAAAAAGCGCGCGCCACGTTCAGCACGGCGTTGCTGCTTGGTTTGCTCTTTTTGGCAGGTATTGTATTTATCCGTCAGCTCTTTAGCTTTTGTGGTTTCATCGGCTGCTTCAAAATAATCGGCAATGGTTTTATAGTCATAGCAAACACCATAACCGTATAGGTTCTTTGTATCATAAATTGTGGCTGCGGTTTTTATCAGGGTTTTATCCTTTTTGCTTTTGCCTTTCTCCATCATTTTCAGCAAAAAACTGCGGTCGCCGTAGCCGTCTTTCAACGCTTTGTCATAATACTCCAGCGCCCATTTTTCCTCGTCAAGCTTTTCAAAGTTTTCTCCGGCCTTTGCCCATACTTCACCACTGCGGCTAAGCGAAGGGTTAGAGGCCAATAGGGTATTTAGTTTGCTATAGGCTTGGGTATAATTTACCCAACCGCTGTCTTTTATCTTTTTAATATCACTGCGTTTTAGCCCGCCCATTGCGTAGATAATCTTTTCCGCGGGCTCTACCATTTCATAGCCCGTATAGCCCAGTTTGTTGGCATAAAAATACCACAGATGGGCGCACCACCAAAGATTATAGTCGCCATAATCGTACATGGGGTATGCTTTTTTGCTGTATTTAATGGTTTCAGCACCTTTGCTAAGATTGGTACATACTTCGGCAAATTCTACCAAAAGGCCTTTTTCGAGCGAGGTTTTTTTATCGGCTTCAATAATGTAGTTTTTGCTGCCGGCAGAATATCGCAAGGGATAATAATAGCCATTTAATGTAGCCATTTCACTTTCCAGCGAACTGATTTTATTAAAGTTATCGCGGAACTCGCCTAAATCGTTTTTATACGTAAAATCATATTTCTTTAGCACCAATATGTAATGCCGGGATGCTTTTTTCGAGGCATCGTTGGTGCCTATTCTGGTGTACTGGTCAAAAAGGTCAATAGCCTTATCTATCAGTATTTTTAGTTCTTTGTATTGCTCGCGGGTTATTTTTCTTATGTCGTCAGCCTTGTCACCTTCCCCCTTTATTTTCTTGTTTTGGCTTAGTACGTTATCGTACTCGTCGAGGGCTTTTTTAAAAATGTCCTCGTTGTTGGTAGTAGCAAAGGTGTTTAGTGCTAATAGAGCAAAAAATAGCACGCTAAAAATTTTAGTACAGTTTTTCATAGGCTTGCCGACGGTTAGGGTATATCAAAAATAAAAAACTTAAGGCAATAAATACCCTATGCAAGCAAGAAGTAAACAGAAGAAAATAGGGAGCGTTTAAAACGCAGTGTAATTAAGCCGCAATACCTTCTTTAAGGCGTTCGGCATTTTCGGCCAACTGAAGCTGGTCGATAATGTTTTCTATTTCGCCATCCATTACAGCATCTAAGCTGTAAAGAGTAAGGCCGATACGATGGTCGGTCAAACGGCTTTGAGGGAAATTGTACGTACGAACTTTGGCACTACGGTCGCCCGTGCTCACCATTGTTTTACGTTTTTTACTCACCTCTTCCAACCACTTATTATATTCCAACTCAAAAAGGCGGGCGCGAAGCACCTTCATAGCCTTTTCTTTGTTTTTAATCTGCGATTTTTCGTCTTGGCACTGTGCTACGATACCCGTAGGAACGTGGGTAAGGCGAACGGCTGAATAGGTAGTGTTTACCGATTGACCGCCGGGGCCTGATGAACAGAAGGTATCTACGCGGATATCGCTTTCTTTCAATTCCACGTCAATATCATCGGCTTCAGGCAATACCACAACAGATGCCGCCGAGGTATGCACACGGCCTTGGGTTTCGGTAGCCGGTACGCGCTGCACACGGTGTACACCGCTTTCGTACTTCAAAATACCGTAAACGCCTGCGCCCAATACGTTAAATACAATTTTGCTGTAACCGCCCGCTGTACCGTCCATCATCTCTATTACCTCTATCTTCCAGCCTTTGCTGTCGCAAAATTTTTGGTACATACGGAACAAATCACCTGCAAAAATTGCGGCTTCGTCTCCGCCTGCACCGCCACGTATTTCCACCATCGCATTTTTATCGTCCTGCGGGTCTTTGGGTATCAGCATCAAGCGAATTTCATCCTCCAAAGGTTCTTGCTGCTCCTCAAGGGTGGCAAGTTCTTCTTTGGCCATTTCGCGTAGCTCGTCGTCTTTTTCGGTGTTTAATATTTGTTTTGCCGTTGAGATATTTCCCAGCAGTAATTTATAGTCAGCCAGCTTCTCCACAATGGGGGTAAGGTCGCGGTACTCCTTACTCAGTTGAGCAAAACGTTTCATATCCGTCATTGCATCAGGACTGCTGAGCATGTTCTCCACTTCTTTCCAGCGGGTTTTTATGGCCTCTAATTTATCTAACATGACTGTGAAAAATAAGCCTGCAAAGATACTCAAATTTTAAGGAAAAAAGTTTAAACATCGAGCATCATAAACAAGCCTATTTTAGCGTATTGATAGGGAGGTAGTTTATATGCCCGAATGGATGAAAAAAAGCGACTGTTTTAGGGATTTTTGGAGCGTGTTGTTATTAATCCCTGTATTTGTTCAGGGGCAGGTAACCGATACAATGCCAACGCCCAAAAAATGGTTCAAGCAAATGAGACTTGCAGGAATTGGTGTTGCTTTTGGAGGTTACAGACCTATTGACGATGCAAGAAATTGGCGCGTATATAAAAACACTGTGAAGAAAGAAGGAGCCCATAAATACGACGAAGACATTAAAAACACGTTAGCCATGCAAAGCAACAGAGTGAGGGTGGACTATAATAGCGGTGGAACGTTTAACCTTAGGTTTACGCTTAAATCCGAAGATACTTTAGCTCCTTATTGGGTTCGTTTTGGTGAATTTGGCGTAGGTTTAAGGACAATGTACAACCATAGCGAGTATGTGTTGTGCGGGGATAGCGCAATGGCTAACAATAAATCAGCAGCATATCGGGCTTCGTGTAGTCAAGATATGGGTTTTGCCGGACTGGATGTTTCTTATACAATACAAACCCCTGCTTTTTTTGATTTCTTTTCGTTCTATGCGGGGACTACTTTAAATGCCGGGGTGTGTTTCACAGAATGGACTTCAACAGGAGATTCCCGGTACTATATAAGCACCGAGTCTAACTTCTTTATCCCTCCTGATTTTGATACTGTTTATCAGCTAGGGCATAGGCAATTCTATGTGCCTGCCTATATGCTCGGGGTATATGTACCCATTGGGTTAAAAATGAATATTTCGCCTAAAATAAATCTGTTTGCCGAGTATATTTTCTTAGCCCAAACTACGTTCTATAAAAATAACTATTCCTTCGGAAATTATTACACCGGGTTTGAATTTGGGATACGCTACAAATTCAATCCAAGAGGAGAACGGGTTGGCAAGAAAGGGTTATCAAGCCCTCCGCAGCCTTTTTATTAATTTATTTTGAAAGTAAGCAAGTATCTATGCCGGATTGTATGAAAAAAAGTGACTGTTTTAGGGTTTTTTGGAATGTATTGTTATTAATCCCTGTATTTGTTCAGGGGCAGGTAACCGATACAGTGCCAACGCCCAAAAAATGGTTCCGGCAAATGAAACTTGCGGGGATTGGTGTCTCTTTTGGTGAGAGTTATACGTTGGATAAAACAAATTATTGGAAGGTGTTTGAAAACACCGCTTCAACAACGTACGCCAAAGAAAAGTTTGCTGCTGATAATAAGCACGTCAGTGGTTTTAAACCCTATTACCTTTTGCCAATCGATGACCAAAAAAACGATTTTGTACTTAGGTTTACTTTTAAAACAGCTGATACAACGGCGGGTTTTATACCCCGACACAGTGAGTTTTCGGCAGGAGCTCGTGCAGGAAGCTATAACAATGACTACTGTATTACCGGTGATAGTACTTTTAATTCAGGTATGGCTAAGTCCATGTACATAACTTGGTATGAATTGCAAAACAGCTTTGTGGGTTTAGATTTGCTGTATACACTACAAACACCGGCGTTGTTCAGTTTTTTTTCATTTTACGCTGGAGCTGGTCTGTACGGAGGAAAGATTATCAGTACTAATTTTAATAGTAAGTCATCCACTTTACAAACAAGGTTTATAGGACAGTTCGGCTCAGATTCGGTTTATTATAAAGAGCATGCTGATTTTTATAAACCCACGTTCAATTTTGGGTGGTATTTCCCTATGGGCTTAAAAATTAATGCTTCACCCCGAATTAATTTGTTTGTAGAGTACATTTATTGCCGCCAAACTACCTTTTTTGCAAACGGGTATTCTTTGGCAAACAGCTACCAAGGTTTGGATTTGGGGATACGCTACAAATTCAATCCAAGAGGAGAACGGGTTGGCAAGAAAGGGTTATCAAGCCCACCGCAGCCTTTTTATTAAAAGAATTTCAGTTGCCGTAACGGGCTATAAAACAAGGGGCTGAAAGCATAATATGCTGTCAATCTGCACACCTTAATACAAAAAGCACGGTTTTTTGCCCAATTATTGCTATATTGAGGTAGCTGCCTATGAATGAATTCCTAAATAAACTGTCGCATGAATTTCAGACACCGTTTCACAACTCGGTGCTGATATTTTCTGTTATATTATTTATCATTTTATTATCGCCCATTATTCTGCGAAGGTTTAAAATACCCAGCATTATCGGGTTGATTATTGCCGGAGTTGCCATAGGGCCGCACGGGTTTTTTCTTATCGAAAAAGACTCCGCCGTTAATCTTTTCTCAACCATCGGCTTGCTGTATATTATGTTTATTGCCGGCCTAGAGCTGGATTTGAAAGAGTTTGCCAAAAACAAATACAAGAGTTTTGTTTTTGGTTTCTTAACGTTTATGCTGCCTTTGGCCATTGGCTTGCCCGTTTGTATGTATTTGCTGGGCTATAGTTTTAATACCAGTTTGCTTACTGCCAGTATGTTTGCTACACATACACTGGTGGCCTACCCCATTGTAAGCCGTATGGGCATACAAAAAAACCAAGCAGTTGCTATAACTGTGGGCGGCACCATACTAACCGATACCGCCGTACTGATAATATTGGCCGTTATTTCAGCCTCAGCACAAGGGGTGCTTACCAATGAGTTTTGGGCGCGGCTGGGTATATCTATTGCTGTGTTTTTATTTGTGGTAGTGGTTGTTATCCCCCGCTTTTCAGCATGGTTTTTCAGGAAACTTGAAGGCGAAAAAAACTCGCATTTCATTTTTGTACTCTCGGTAGTGTTCTTTTGCGCATTTATGGCCGAGCTGGCCGGACTTGAACCCATTATCGGGGCGTTTGCCGCCGGACTGTCGCTAAATAAACTTATCCCGCACACCTCCTCACTCATGAACCGTATCGAGTTTGTGGGCAACTCACTATTTATCCCTTTCTTTTTGATAAGTGTGGGGATGTTGATAGACGTGAGCGTGCTTACCAACGGTCCGCAGGCACTTATTGTGGCGTTTACGCTTACAGGGGTGGCCTTGGGCGGAAAATGGTTGGCGGCTTGGACTACTGCGTTGATTTTGAAATACCCGCCATCGTTTCGTAACCTTATTTTCGGTCTGAGCAGTGCGCACGCTGCCGCCACATTAGCGGTGATTTTGGTGGGTTACCGCATGAATATTATTGACGAAAATATACTGAACGGTACCATTATACTGATTTTGTTTACCTGCCTTGTGGCTTCGTTTGTTACCGAAAATGCTGCGAAGAAGGTTGCCTTGGCCGAGGACACCCTTGACGTGGATAAGGTGAACGGTAACGAACAAAAAATACTGGTGCCGATATCTAATCCGGCGTTGATGGAGAAACTGGTGGATTTTGCCATTACGATTAAGAAACCGAAGAACCATTTCCCCGTGATGTGTTTATCCGTTGTGGAAGACGATGCTTCTTCACAAACCAAGCTGATTGAGGCGCAAAAAATGCTTGAAAAAGCACTGACCCACGCTGCGGCAGCCGACCAAAAGGCAGAGGTGATTACCACTATCGACCAAAATGTGCCCAGCGGTATTAAGCGGGTATCGAAAGAAATGTTTGCTACCGAGGTGGTAGTAGGCTTTTCGCAGCGCAAAAACTGGACGGATATTTTGTTTGGCAAAACCATGCAAAACATTGTGGAGCAAACGCACCAAACCGTTTTTGTATGCAACTTGCCTTTGCCGCTTAATATTCACCGTAAAATTGTACTGATATGCCCCCCGTATGTGGAGAAGGAATACGGGTTTGATAAATGGCCCGGCAGTGTTTTACTGTTGGCCGAAAGGCTTAGTTTAAGCTGCACGTTGTACGCCACACCCAATACCCGCGATGCGATGCAGCAATACATTGCTAAAAATAAGTTTACTGCGGCCGTTGAGTATAAAGAGTTTAGTGATTGGGATGATTTCTTAATCTTATCGCGGGATATTGAACCTAATGATTTGATGATGGTGATTTTGCCGCGTAAAGGGGGCGTATCGTTCCAAAGCCAGCAAAACAGTATTCCGCAAAAAATGGCCAAACATTTTACAGACTACAGTTTTGTGCTGGTACATCCTGAAGTAAACGCCCACGAGGAATTTAGCGAATTTTCTACGGATTACGACGGTGCACTGATTGAGAAGGGTATGAACCAAATTACCCAAGGGGCAAAATCAATTACTAAAATATTTAAACGGGATACTGACGGAGAAAAGTGATGGCGTTGGAGGGGGTTTGAGAAATAAAGGGGGGTGAGATTCCTGCCTGCGCAGGAATGACGGAAGGGGGGCTTTGGTCGGCAGGTGCATAGACCTGCCGCTATGGATAGAGAGCCCAACCTTCTATCAATAGCATCGGGATTTATTCCCGATGGTTTGTGAGTGGTCGAAACAAGGGACTCCCAATCAAGTTGGGAATGACGGGGTGCTGGCATAGCTCCTTCAGTCCCTCCTTAGCTAGGAGGGAACCACGCGCTACCCATTGAGCGCCGAATCAGTTTTTAGCAACTGCTACTGCTATTGGGCAGGTGAGCCTGTGTGGTTGTTCCCCTCCTTTGCAAGGCATCAATACTGAGCCTGTCGAAGTATGCGCGTACGGCAAGGAGGGGTTAGGGGTGGTCGAAGTGCTCGGCGACAGGTACGCAGACCTGCCGCTATGGATAGAGTGCCCAACCTTCTATCAAAAGCATCGGGATTTATTCCCGATGGTTTGTGAGTGGTCGAAACAAGGGATTCCCAATCAAGTTGGGAATGACGGGGTGCTGGCATAGCTCCATCAGACCCTCCTTAACGAGGCGGGAAGCCTTGCGGGAAGTTATTAAAGACTAAAGTTGTCCAGCTGAAGACGGCCTATTCTTCAAAGTCTTTTTTGTGGGCAATGTACCTGCGCCATTTATCAAGTACATTCATAAAATCTTCGGGCAGGTTGCTGTCGAAAAACACTTTTTCTTGGGTGCCGGGGTGTATAAAACCCAGTGTTTTTGCGTGCAGTGCTTGGCGGGGTATCAGCTCAAAGCAGTTATCAATAAACTGTTTGTATTTGCTAAACGTAGTGCCTTTTATAATTTTATCGCCTCCGTAGGTATCGTCGTTAAAAATGGGGTGACCTATGTAGCGCATGTGGGCACGTATTTGGTGGGTGCGGCCTGTTTCAAGCTTACACTCAACAAGGGTAACGTAGTGAAAACGCTCTAAAACGCGGTAGTGGGTAACGGCTTCTTTACCGTGGCTGCCGTCTTCAAACACCGTCATTTCTAAACGGTTTTTGGGGTGACGAGCCAAGTTGCCGCGTATGGTGCCGCTGTCTTCTTCAAAATCACCCCACACAAGGGCATTGTAAGTGCGTTCTATACTGTGGTCGAAAAACTGCTGGGCAAGGCCGGCCATTGCGGTTTCATTTTTAGCCACCACCATAAGCCCGCTGGTGTTTTTATCAATGCGGTGCACCAAACAGGGGGTAGGTTCTTTACGGTCGATGTTCTGCCCCTCAAAATGCCAGGCCAAAGCATTTACCAACGTACCCGTGTAGTTATTAAAGCCGGGGTGCACCACCATGCCGGGTTTTTTATTGATGATAATCAAATCATCGTCCTCGTAAACAACGGTTAAGGGGATGTTTTCAGGGTAAATGGCCGTATCCCTCGGCGGAGTGGGCAGCACAACGGTAATTACATCCAAGGGCTTCACCCTGTAGTTTGATTTCACAGGGTCGTCGTTCACCAAAATACTGTTGGCAATTGCCGCCAATTGTATTTTGTTACGACTTACATTCTGCAACCGATGCATCAAAAACTTGTCAATTCGCAATAGCGATTGTCCGGGGTCAACCACTATGCGGTGGTGTTCGTACAGCTCGCTGTCTTGCTGGTCTTCAATAAAACCTTCTAAATTAAAATCTTCTTCCTCTATCATTCGTGTGTTCAAAAATCCATTAAACTAAGCACAGGGTGCTGCAAAAATAATGCAATCGTTTACAGTAAGTTACAACACTTATACCATCAGTATGTTTTGTTATGTAAGCTTACTTTTTTACAAAATTATCGTCGGTAAGGGTAAGCAAAAATGCTTCCAAATCCTTTTTCTCTTCTTCGGTAAGGTTTAAAGGCTTACTTAACAGCTCATCGCGGTTTTGGGCATACTTCACTGTTGCAGCGGGATTGTCGTAATAATCAATCACCTCGCGAAGGGTTGCAAACATCCCGTTGTGCATATAGGGGGCTGTAATTGCCACATTACGCAAGCCGGGCACCTTAAACTTACCTAAATCTTTAGGGTTTTGGGTGATTTTATACCTGCCCGAATCGTTTAGTTGTTTACCATCAAACAAGCCGATGTTTCTAAACTCATCGCCCGTAAAATCAGGCGAGAAGTGGCAATCAAAACATTTGGCTTTGTTGTTAAACAGCGTTTGCCCGCGTTTTTCGCTTTCGGTAAACATTACTTCATCGTTCATGTAGCGGTCAAAACGGGTCGAAGCAGTTTCCAGTGTTTTTTCAAAAGCTGCAATGGCCTTTCCCAAAGTGGTTTTGTCTGGCAGCTGGCCGTATATCGTCGTAAAATAATTGCGGTAATTCTCGTCGTTGCTCAGCCGCTTCACAGCTTCTTCAATCGGCAGGTTCATTTCATCGGGATTGCTGATGGGGTGCAAAGCTTGTTCTTCCAGCGTTGCCACCCTGCCGTCCCAAAAAAACGATTCCCGTGATAGTACATTCATTACCGTTGGTGTATTGCGTCCGGTGAGTTTACCGCCAACTCCTTTGCTAAATTTTACGGTATCGGCAAAGGCAAACTGGGGAATATGACAACTTGCACAGCTCAGGGTATAATCGCCCGAAAGTATTTTATCGTTAAACAGCATTTCGCCCAATTGCTCAGGCGTTTGCGGAACTGTTGGTTCAGCCTGCGGTAAAAAGGCGGCAAATAAAATAACTGAAGCAGTTAGCGCGGCTATAACGGCTTTTTTTGGCATAAGTACCCCGCAAAGGTAAGGGTTTGAAATTTTGTTAGTATGATATACATACGTAATATATCCATAGTGTTAAAGACTGCAAGGATTGCAACCTTTTGAGCCTCTACGACGTATAATATGTTTAAATTAGCCTCAAGAGTAAAAAATGAAAACAGTATTCGTTTTATGTTCTTTGTTTTTTCCTTTCTTCACCTTTTGTCAATGGAAAGAAAGTAAATCAGTTGATCAGTTTTCTCAGATTGTCAATACAGGGCTAGTGACTTTCTCAAAAGGTAATGGCGTGGGCTTTTTGATGGAGAATATTGAAGGCGACCCAAAACTGTTTGTTACCTACAACGCCGGACAAAACTGGAGACTTAAACGGTTGTTTTTTTAACTTACAATTTAGTACCTCTCCTAAACAGTTAAAGTATCACAAAGAAGGCTCCCTTTTACTTTTTGCTCCATCACACATTTGCCGTCTTGATACTTCAACATTGGATGTTGATACCATTTTCGATATTGGTGCAAATCGTACGCAGCATGTTCAACTTCCTTACAGGAGACCTGAAGCTCATTTCTTTACTGAAGACAGTGGCTTTATGCTATCGAACAATTTGTTTAAAACGATTGATGAGGGTAAAAACTGGCAACGCCAAGATAATTTTTTTGTTGGAGCACATTATGCCTTTCAGTTTATAGATAGTTTGAACGGTTATTTTATCGGGTGGGAAACAATATATAACAACACTAAACTATTTTCTACTACTGATGGCGGTAAAACGTGGGATTCTGTGGGCGCTCCTATTCAGGATATGCAGCCATTAACATTGTTTTTTGTATCAAAGGATACAGGGTTTATTGGCAGCAACAATAGTTGCGTGTATAGAACTACTAATCGGGGTCAAACTTGGGAAAAATGGTTTTGCTTAAATGATGGACAACCTGTTGCGTCTATTACAAGCTTAGCTTTTGTAACCAATAAAATTGGTTGGATAACAATAAAAGATCGGTTAAAACCTTTTAAAACGGTGGACGGTGGTAGAACATTTTTTAGTCAAGAACTGCCAGGACCACCCCCTTCTTCTCTTAATGCTATAAAAATTATAACACCTGATTTGATGTTTTTAACAGGCTCTCTTTTATACAGAAGCACTAATCAAGGCGGAAGCCCGCTATTATCTGTACAAGAAAATGAATTTGCCGAAAGTGAAGAAATTGGATTAGTATTATATCCCAATCCCGCCAACGGATCATTTAAAATAAAACTTAAAAATGCCGCTGAAAAAGCAACTGTTGAAGTATTTGACTTAACAGGCCGTTGTGTAATTACTAATCAACCGTTTTTGCCTAACCAAGATATTGATATTAGCTATTTACAAAGCGGTACCTACCTTGTAAAAATTAATAATGAAGGTGTTTTTGAAAGCAGGTTGCTGCTAAAAGAATAATCAACGTATCACGTCGGCCAAATCAGGGCGGGTTTCGTGCGCCCAACGCACGTAGGAGCAAGAAGGAGCAATTTTATAATTATGAGCGCGGGCGTACTCAACGGCAGCCTCTACCAACTTCATGGCAATACCTTGTCCCCGCAGGCGCGGTGAAACTCCGGTATGGGTAGCCAGCATAGTAGTGTCGTCGGTCATGGTATAGGCATATTGAGCCACTACGTGGCCGTTTTCTTCTATATAGAATTCGCCTTTGCTGCCTTCAAAATGATGTTTAATTTCCATAACAATTATGCTTTGTATGTCTGCTTCCTAATAACAAATCTATAAATCCACACCAGTGTGGCCGAGGGAATAATATCCGTAAACGGCAAAATCTCTTCCAAAAATCCAAATGCCGCCCATCCGTAACTGTGGTAACCTTTAAAAATTGCCAAGGCAGTAAGCACGGCCATTGCAATGTCTGTCCATTCGCCAAGGGCAGGGATTAAGTAACTAAGCATACCCAATACATCCACTACAATACTCAAGGCCAACAGTCGGTATTTTATCGTTTCAGCAGCCTGCATTTGTTTTATGAGCGGTTAGGCAGGTATTACCACAACCACCATTTTTTCTTTTTTAATCCAATAAATACACCCACATCATCCACCCGCACAGGATGAGTTTGTACAAAGTCCGAGCCACTTTGACCGGTTTCCAAATCAAAACGGTAACGGTGGTAAATACACATTAATGTGCCGTCTTGCAAGCACTTGCCATGGCTGAGCGGATAGCCTGCGTGCGGGCATTTATCATCCACGGCATAATATCCCTTTTGGTTGCGCACCAGTACCAATCGTTTTCCGTCGGCCTCAATGGCTCTCAATGAGAACAGTTCCTGCGGCTCGTTACCGTGGGTTTTAAAATCGTATATCTTATACCAAGTGTACTTTTCGGCCATTGTTTCAAATATAGGTATCCCGTTAAACGTATTGCAAAATCTGCAAAAACAATCTTTGGTTCTTGCAAAAATCAATTACGGCTATCCCTTGCGGTGAAATAGTTTTGAAGTCCAAACTATGAAAACAATATTACCGAAGGGTTTTTTTACCCAAAACGGCTATGCAAACTCTTTTATGCTGTTTAGTTTGCTTACGCACATACTTGCAGCTATTACCAGTACAGGGTTTCACCATGCCGACGAGCATTTCCAGTTATTAGAGCCGTTGGGTTGGAAACTGGGCTTTTATGGGCCAAACGACCTTGCTTGGGAGTTTACGGATAAGATACGACCCGGGTTGCAAATTATGCTGGGATGGATTGTAGGCAAAACCATGATTGCCGCTGATGCGTATTCACCGTTTATGCTTACGGCAATTTTGCGCCAGTTAACAGGTTTACTGTGGTGGGTATTAACGTGGGCTTTTTACAACAAATGGAAGCAGGAACACAAAGACACAGTTATGCAAAAAGCATTGTTGCTGTTTAGTGCCTGCTTATGGTTTTTGCCCTATTTACACGTTCGTTATTCTAGCGAAAGTTGGGGCGGTTTATTGTTTTTTGCGGGGCTTTATGTGGTTTTATATCCTCCGAAAATCCTCAAAGTAAACCTTTCTTGGTTGTTGGGCGGCTTGCTTATGGGGTTGTCGTTTTATTTCCGCTTTCAAATGGCGTTTGCCATTGTAGGGTTTGTAGCATGGGCTTTTCGGTATAAAAAATTTACCCCTGCGTCCTTTTCGTTACTAGTGTCGGGCGGGGTTATCGCAGCAGCAATAGGCACACTAACCGATTATTGGTTATACAATCAATGGGTATGCACACCTTATAATTACTTCTTTCAAAACATAGTGGCCGATAAAGCATCAAGCTTCGGTACCAGCCCGTTTTATAGCTATATAACCATGTTTATTGAGATAGCTGCACCACCCCTTAGCCTTCTTTTGTTGGTGCTGATGTGTTTCGGGCTTTGGACAAGCCGTAAGAGCCCCTACACATGGGTGTTGGTTGCCTTTGTGGTGGCACACAGTGCAGTAGCACACAAAGAGTTCAGGTTTATGTTTCCTATGGTTGCTCTTATGCCCTACTTGTGTGTGCAGGGATTGCTTGGAATTAAATCAAGACTTTCTAACCTCAGCCCTTCAGTGATTAAGTACTCTGTTAAAGGGCTTGTTGCATTCAATATAGCATTAATGGCTATTTCGCTAATAAAGCCCGCCAGTGAGCGTGAGGCGTTGTTCAAAGCGTTTTACATCGTTCATAACACTCATAAAAACACTAAAATTGTTTTTGCTGAGAAAGACCCGTTTGATTGCGGGTTAAAAATGAACTTTTTCAGGTATTGCAATAGTTGCTTTGTGAAGCAAAACGAAATGAATACAGCCGTCGACGGGACCTTTTTTCTTTACACAGATAAAATAGGAGGGGTTGTGCTACAAAAAAACAGCATTGCCTCGCTTGAGTATTGCGTTGCGCCCATTGTGCCGCAGCCAATGAATATAGGGCACTGGCAAGAGCGCACCAACAAAGGTTTTTTATGGAAGATTATGCCCAAACAGGATGCACAATAACAAAACGGTATGTTTAAAATACCCGAATGAAACCCTACCTTTGCGGCAAATTTTAGCTGATGAAAACCATTGACCTTCTGAACTTTTCGGGTAAACGTGCCCTTGTGCGCGTAGATTTTAACGTGCCTCTTGATGAGAATTATAACATCACCGACGACTCGCGCATTACTGCCGCTTTGCCAACGCTTAAAAAGATTTTGAACGATGGCGGAAGCGTGATATTGATGTCGCACTTGGGTCGGCCAAAAGAAGGTCCAACTGAAAAGTACTCGCTAAAACACTTGGTAAACCACCTAAGTACCTTGCTAAATACCACCGTAAAGTTTGCGGCTGATTGTATTGGCGAAGATGCTAAAACCCTAAGTACAGGGTTGCAAAGCGGAGAGGTGTTATTGCTTGAAAACCTGCGTTTTTACAAAGAAGAAGAAAAAGGAAACCGCGAGTTTGCTGAGAAATTGGCACAACTGGGCGATGTATACGTAAACGATGCATTTGGTACTGCACACCGTGCACACGCCAGCACCGCCATTATTGCTGAGTTTTTCCCATCGGCAAAATACTTTGGGTATGTAATGGCCAACGAAGTAGCCAATGCCGAAAAGGTGATGAACAACGCTCAAAAACCATTTACGGCCATTATGGGCGGCGCAAAAGTATCAGACAAGTTGCTGATTATTGAAAACCTGATGGACAAGGTTGATAATATGATAATTGGCGGTGGTATGGCCTATACCTTTTTCAAAGCCCAGGGAATGGATATAGGTAACTCGCTTTGCGAAGCCGACCGTTTGCAAACCTGCTTGGATATTTTGGCAAAAGCCAAAGAAAAAGGGGTGAATTTGTACCTGCCTGCCGATAGCATTATTGCCGATAAATTTGCCAACGATGCCGCTACCCAAACTGCTGCCAACGAGAGTATTCCTTCAGGCTGGATGGGGTTAGATATCGGCCCAGATGCTGCTGCAAAATTTGCCGAGGTGATTGCCAACAGCAAAACCGTATTGTGGAACGGCCCGATGGGTGTTTTTGAAATGAGCAGTTTTGAAAATGGAACTAAAACCGTAGCCAATGCGGTAGCAAAAGCTACTGATAACGGCGCGTTTACCCTTATTGGCGGTGGAGACAGTGCTGCGGCTATTAACAAGTTTAACCTTGCTGATAACGTAAGCTACGTATCAACCGGCGGGGGTGCTTTGCTTGAATATTTTGAAGGCAAACAGCTGCCCGGTATTGCTGCTATTAACGGCGACAGTGCCGCCGGCGCATAAGCCGTTGAACAAATAATACATAAGCCGACTCTAATGTAATTAGGGGTCGGCTTTTTTGTTGTATCAAGTCACGCTTGTTTCGGTTAACCTCATGCTCAACTTGATTGGGAATCTCACTTTCCGACCTCCACAAAACCCATCGGGAATAAATCCCGATGCTATTGATAGAAGGTTGGGCACTCTATCCATAGCGGCAGGTCTGCGTACCTGTCGCCGAGCACTTCGACCACCCCTAACCCCTCCTTGCCCTACGCACATACTTCGACAGGCTCAGTATTGATGCCTTGCTAAGGAGGGGACAACCGCACGGGCTCATGTACCCACAATAGCAGCAGTTATTAAAATTCGTTCGTCTGTGAATGGCCATGCGCGTGGCTTCCCTCCTAGCTAAGGAGGGACAGAGGGAGGTGTGTTTGCTTCTTAACATCGGGAATAAATCCCGATGCTATGTATAGACGGTTGGGTACTTTATCCATAGCGGCAGGTATGCATACCTGTCGCCGAGCATTTCGACCACCCCTAACCCCTCCTTGCCCTACGCGCATACTTCGACAGGCCCAGTATTGCTGTCTTGCTAAGGAGGGGAACAACCGCACAGGCTCATGTACCCACAATAGCAGCAGTTATTAAAACTCGTTCGTCTGTGGATGGCCATGCGCGTGGCTTCCCTCTTAGCTAAGGAGGGACAGAGGGAGGTGTGTTTGCTTCTTAACATCGGGAATAAATCCCGATGCTATGGATAGAAGATTGGGCACTTTATCCATAGCGGCAGGTCTGCGTACCTGTCGCCGAGCACTTCGACCACCCCTAACCCCTCCTTGCCTCACGCGCCTACTTCGACAGGCTCAGTATTGATGCCTTGCTAAGGAGGGGAACAACCGCACGGACTCATGTACCCACAATAGGAAGAGTTATTAAAACTCGTTCGTCTGTGATTGGCCATGCGCGTGGCTTCCCTCCTAGCTAAGGATGGACAGAGGGAGGTGTGTTTGCTTCTTAACATCGGGAATAAATCCCGATGCTATTGATAGAAGGTTGGGCACTCTATCCATAGCGGCAGGTCTGCGTACCTGTCGCTGAATATTGCCGACCACCCCTAACCCCTCCTTGCCCTACGCACATACTTCGACAGGCTCAGTATTGACGCTTTGCTAAGGAGGGGAACAACCGCATGGGCTCATGTACCCACAATAGCAGCAGTTATTAAAATTCGTTCGTCGTTCAAGGGGTTGCGCGTAGGCGAAGTCCTGAGTTAGTTGAAGGATAGGTGGGACACGTGGGACAGACAAAATTTACTTATAAAACATTGGTTTTTAAATTTTTACTGATTAAAACCCTGTCCCAAACATGTGGGACAAAGCGGGACAGTTGTATCATCTTGTTACGGTGGTATCTTGTTATTGTGTGATGCGGTTATTTTTTTACGCACAGCACAAGGGTTTGCGGGTTTTTATCTACAAATACAATCTTTCAGCGTGTCAAAAAACAAGGGTGTTATATAATTGGAATTAGTGGTTATGTAATCTAAATAAGTATTAACTATATTTACGGCTAGAAAATAATACTATCTATATGGAACCAGTTACGCTAATAACGGCAGCTATAACTTTAGTTATGCCCTACATATTAAAAGCAGGAGAAAAAATAGCTGAGAATGTTGGAGAAGATATTTGGAAGCTTATTAAGAGACCATTCGTAAATCAGAAAGAATCAGAGTTGGTGCATGATATTACTGACAGTATCAGAAAGCAAGAACTTATTCAAAAGTTAGTGGAAAAAATAAATGAGGATCCAACATTTAAACAAGAACTTGAAAATGCTGTTAATAATGCACATCAAACGCTAAATGCACAAAACCAACAAAACATTAACAATAATGGACAAATTCAAAAGCAAATAAATATTCAAGATAATAAAGGAAATATTCAAATGTAATTTGTTAGATGAACGTAGAAAACAAGGAAAACGAAATTACTAACCAATTAAACATTGCAAACAATGAGGGGGCAATTTTTTTGGTTAAAAATACAAGGTTTGCAAAAAGGTTTGCAAAATTAAATGAGGAGGTTGCATGTGATGCAAGATATAATGGTATAATGGAATCCCTAAAACTATATCTTACGAGTAGAGACGGTATAGATATGCCTACAAAACTAAAAGATGGGGGATTTAAGGAAAGTGAAATAATTGAGGCAACTATAAAAAAGCAAAAATATGCTAAGCGTTTAGAGTTAAATAAATTTTACGAATCGGCACAATGGATAGACAGTCAATTATTTAGTAAAATAAAAATGGACTTTGAGGCGCATGTAATGCCTCTAATTAATAATGGGGCATTAAAGGACGAGGTTTTTAAAGAGCTAACCATTAAAGTTATTCAGCCTGTACTTGATTTAATAAATACTGAAGGCGAAAATGACGACGTATTAAACTATAACGCAGATGACATTTTTGGCATGGTTTATTATCTCACTGGCCAATGTCATTTAAACTGGAAAAATTATGATAGTATATAATCAAGCTTTTGACCTATATCATACAATTTTTAGATTGCTTCATTTTTTAAATAAATTTAATAATGAAGATATTATTGAAATTGAACGAATAAGAATTTGGGATTTCTATTTTCTTTTTCCAAGTAAAATTCATGAAATAAGATTAAAACAAAATGAGTCTGATATAAGAAAAATAAGAAAACAATTTATAAAGGATTCGAATAATCCTTATGAGAGGATTACGGAGAACAGAAAAATATTTGAAAAAATAAAGCCCTATCAATTAGCGGCGCTTAACTGTATTGCCTCTTATGAAATAATTGAAAAATCTTTTTTAAATCAACAAAGAATACTAATTATAAGTAAAAATATTTTGGTAGATTTTGTTGATAAGCTTGGAGATTTGTCCCCTAAAGAGAAAAACGTCATAGCATTAATGACTTCGCAATTTAATAATATGTCATTATTTGGAACTGATGGTCTAAAGAGTAGAACCAATTTAATGGAAAGCAAGTATGACGCGTAATAATTTGTTTCTAAGAAGGCTGCGAATTATTGCAGAAAATGACAGGATTGCTTATGACGAGATTTTCCATAAAGGTGTAAACATCATTCGGGGGGATAATAGTAGCGGGAAGTCAACGATTACACATTTCATTTTTTTTGTTTTAGGTGGAGCATTTAATGACTTTGTCCCTGAAGCAAGAAAATGCTCTCACGTTACTGCGGAGGTTGAAGTAAATTCAGCGGTTTTAACCATTAAACGGTACATAGAGAAAGATGGAGAAGGGAAAATAATCGCCCAAGCACCCCTATACTTTTTTTGGGGCTCTATGGATGAAAGTCTTAACCCTCCTGTGGATAAAACGTGGCAAAAATTTGGCTATAAAACCACAGAAAACAAGAAGAGTTTTTCAAATATTTTATTTGAACTACTAGGCTTGCCTATCGTTAAAGGTGATAGTAATATTACTTTTCATCAAATTCTAAGGCTGTTGTATATTGACCAAGATTCGCCGACAAATTCATTGTTCTACTATGAACATTTTGATAGTCAACTGACTAGAGAAACCGTTTCTGATTTACTACTGGGCGTTTATAATGAAGAATTATATGAAAATAAAAAACGATTAATAGTTGCTGAAAAGGAACTAGATGATATAAAAACCGAAATAAAAGCCGCAAGTCATTTTTTTTCAGACGAACATCTTTTAAACCCAGAGCATATTGCTACAGTAATTGCAAACAAGGAAAAAGAAATTTCTGAAATACAGGATGAAATCGTTTCAATTAGAAATAAGGAAAAAGAAATTAAGTATGAAACGAATTCAAAACTATTGTTTCAAAAGTTAACAGATGAGTCTATTGAGCAAAGGAAAAAAGTTTTAAACATAGAAAAGGATATTAATATTTTAAACAACGAAATTGAAGATTCTTCTTTTTTTATTGAAACCTTAAACAAGAAAATAAAAGCACTGAAAAACTCTATTAATACTAGAGAATTTCTAGGTAATCTTCCTTTAGAGTATTGTCCCGAATGCCTTACCAAAATTAAACAAAGTGAAGACCACTCAAAATGTAAGCTTTGTAAAGAGCCAATCGATCAGTCCTTTGGTGTGGTTCAAGCTAGAAGAATGGAATTAGAAATTGGCTTTCAAATTAATGAATCACAAAAGCTACTGGAAACGAATAAACGAATTCTTTTAGAATTTGAGGCGAAATACACCGCTGAGCTTGGTAAGCTACAGGATACCCAAAAGCGTATAAATGACGCATTAAATGACGTTAAGTCATTTAATGAAGAAACAGTTGACAACCTGAATAGTATGAAGGGATTTATCGAAGGGGAGATTCTTCAATACAGAACAATGCTTGAAAAAGCTGAGCTATATGATAAGCTTATTCAAAAAAAATCTCAACTAGAGAAGGAAATAAAATTCTTAAAATCCTATATCTTTAATACAGAAAGTAAACAGGAAAAACTGAAAGAAGAAATTAATAAAAAGGTAAGGGAAGAAGGGGTTTATTTACTTAACAATGACCTTGATAGACAAGATGAGTTTAAAAATGCTAACGACTTTTTTATTGATTATTCTAACAACATGACCTTCTTATCAAATAAATTTTCAAAATATTCAGCAAGTTCAAATTTTTACCTAAAAGTTTCTGCGAGGTTTTCAATTTTTTTAGCATCACTATTTATAGATAGTATGAGATTTCCACGGTTTATTTTTGCGGATAATATGGAGGATAAGGGAATTGAAATGCCAAGAGCACAAAATTTTCAAAACCTGCTTATTAATAGAGTCCTTAATTATGCCCCAGAATCTTACCAAATCATTTATACAACTTCATATATAAGTGCGGAGTTAAATAATAGTAACCTAGTTGTTGGAGAATATTATACAAAAGAAAACCCAAGCTTGAAGAATATTCCAAAGTAGTGCATTCAAAACAAATTAGAAATAACCCCAACAATCCCCCAATCAATAAATCAACAAATCAAAAAGTAAGATTACGCCACCCCTTCACCAAGATATTTAGGTCGTTGCCAATCGAGTAGTCTTTGGCGTAAAAGAAATTCAGTTTTTCGGCAGAAATAAAGTGGGTATTGCCCTTTAGCGCATCTAACGGCGAAAGCAAACCGGGCTTTATGGTGGGCAAGGTATTCATGTTTTCGGCAGGAGCATACCCCACCAACGAGCGTGTACCCCCGATAACGTTTAGCAATCCGCCAAAAGCGCGGGCAGGTTTTTTCATCAACCACCCCAACACCGGAAACAAAGCCACCAACACCACGGAAGCAATAATATCAAACACCCGCTTGTTGGCTGCCAAAGCCGGCTCGGCAATGTTCAGTTTCAAATCAACGGTGTATAATTCGCCGTTGGTGTTTTTGCTGTTGCTGCCAATAATATAAAAGCTGTTGCGTGGCACAATTTTAAAATTCACCTGCTCATTGTCCATGCGGCTCATCCAGCCCATAATGGTCTCGGCAGAAATATCGCGGGCGCAAAAAATCACTTCCGTCACATCAAACACCTCGCAAATTTCTTTCAGGTGGTTCATGTTGCCCAAATAGCGGCTACCATCTTTAAACGGCCCGTTGGCCGACACAAAACCCTTAAACGTGTGCGGCGCATTGCTTTCTTTAAGCAGGTCGTACACACGCAAGGCTTCTTCCTCCTCGCCCGCAATAATGGTGTTGTAGGCAAATTGCTGCCCGTAGTTAAGGTTGCGAAACCGTACCGAATGCAGCAGCAAACGCCAGCCGCACAAGAACACTGCTCCCCACAGGGCATCCAGTATTATCAGCGCACGTGAGAAACGCAATGAATCGGGCAAAAAGGCATACACCACACTTATCATGATGGTGCCCCAAAACAAGCCCTGTAAGATGTTTTTAAGCGTGTGTTTGCGATGATATCCCCCGCTTAGGTACATACCCAGCACAAACAGGGCAACGTACAGCACGCCGTTAAAGTACAAGTATTTTAAAGGGTATTCGCCGCCCAGCACGTATTTGTGGTTGTTTTCCCAATACTCTTTGGCGTAATAGTGGCCTATAAACAGTATCAGGGCATCAATTACAGCATACTTGCTGCGTTGCCAAAACCGCCAGCACAAGGCCAGTGCAGCACGGAACCAAATGGCTACATTGATAAACAAGCTAAACAGCTGTGCGTTGCCGCCTTTGTAGTGTTTTTGGGCAAAGATTACCATGGCCCTGTAAAACACAAACACGTAGTTTACACTGGTTTTTTTTGTGCTTTCGCCTTTGTAATGAATGATGGTAGTATCGGCAAAGTAGTAGTTTTTATACCCCGCCAGCGTGATGCGGTAGCTAAGGTCTATATCCTCGCCGTACATGAAAAAAGTTTCATCCAGCAGGCCTATTTTGTCCAATACGGTTTTGCGTATCAGCATAAAAGCCCCTGCCAGCACTTCCACCTCATTGGTTTCGTGTTCGCTCAGGTATTTCAGGTGGTAACGGCCAAAAACTTTCGATTTCGGAAAAATCTTCGATAAGCCGCACATTTTATAAAATGCAACTGCCGGAGTTGGCAATCCGCGTTTTGATTCAGGCAAAAATTTTCCTTTGCCGTCAATCATGCGCACACCCAATCCACCCGCATCGGGGGTAGCATCCATAAAGGCCACTACCTTTTCAAAAGTGCTTTCTTCTACTACGGTATCGGGGTTTAACAACAGCACGTATTCGCCCGTGCTTTCTACTATGGCTTGGTTATTAGCTGCTGAAAATCCTACGTTCTTTTTGTTGGCGATGAGTTTTACATCGGGAAATTTTTCGCGAACCATCTCCACGCTCCCATCCACCGAGTCGTTATCCACCACAAATATTTCGGTAGGCACTTTTTGGGCAGCCTTTTGCGCACTTAGCAAAGCCTGCTCTAAAAACGCCTTTACGTTATAGTTGACGATGATAACGGATAACTTCACGCAGGCAAGATACTAAATTTGGTAAGGCACACGGTTAAGTATAGAGCGACCGAGTGTAATCTCATCGGCATATTCCAGTTCGCCGCCCACGGCAATGCCTTTGGAAAGCGTACTGATGTTTACACCCGTGCCTTTTAGTTTTTTACTTAGATAAAACACGGTGGTATCGCCTTCAACGGTTGCATTAAGTGCCATCACTATCTCTTTGACGTCGTTTTTGGCAATACGTTCGGGCAGGCTATTCATGTTTAGGTCGTCGGGACCAATACCGTCAGCGGGGGCAATCATGCCGCCCAGCACGTGGTAGATGCCTGTGTACTGGCCTGTGTTTTCAATGGCTATCACGTCGCGAAGGTCTTCTACAATACAAAGGGTTGTATGATCGCGACGGTGGTCGGCGCATATTTCGCAAATGTCGTTATCGCTCACATTGCCGCACTCTTGGCAGTATTTAATATTTTCTTTCAGGGTAGAGATTACCTCGCCCATCTCCCGCACCTCGTTATCGGGTTGCTTCAGCATAAACAACGCCATGCGCAGGGCTGTTTTTTTGCCAATGCCGGGGAATTTTGCAAACTGGTTCACCAACTGCTCAAGTGTTTGCGACGGAAACTGCATAATGAAGCAAAGGTAGGGATTTGGGGGATTGGGAATTTGAGATTTTTGATTTGGAGATTTGTTTAACTCACCCTCGATTATCGGTACGCTAACCTAGCCCTACAGTCGCCCCTCTCTAAATTTTAGAGAGGGGGAAGTTGGGGAATGGTTGCTAACTTTTACTTTGGGGTGAGTTAAAAATAGTTGATTGTACTTTTTGGTTGTATATCAGAAATTGTTTTTAACATTTATCTTTGATAATTAATTTTTACTATGAAAAGTAAAACCACCTCTATCACAATTTCCCCTGAACATCTTGATACAATTATTACAGATATTAAAGGACTATTAGAAAGCAATAACGATTTTGTGGCTTTTATTGTATTGGTTATTGGGATAGAATTTTTAGGGAGCTTTAAAGATACGGAGAATTTCAGTCAAGAAAGAATGTCTGAAATAAGATTTAAAAATGGATTGAAATATTTTAATAAAAACTGGTATAAAACAAATAATAAATTATTATACGCCGATTTACGTTGCCCTTTAATTCATCAATATCGACCCGGTGACAAGTTTTACTTAACATCTATGCAGATAAGTAATGCTTCTCAAAAAGATCATTTAAATGAGAGAGACGGTAAAATAATATTAGTATTAGAATGTTTTTTTGAAGAATTTGAAAAGGCAGTACATAAATTGAAAAAAGATATTAAGAATGTTAAAGTAACAAAGCGCGAAGAAGAGTATTTTCTTATAAAAGATATTCCAAAAAAACACAGTGGAATCATCTCTGAAAAAGGTGTATCAATAATTTACGACGGTAATAAATCCCAAACAGATGACTTCACTACCGTGTCTGGTAATACAACATTTAATAATACTGAAACGGGAAACTAAATCTTTGCCAAATATTAATCCTTGTTTTAACTCACCCTCGAATACCAGCACTCTAACCAAAGTCAATAGTCGGCCCTCTCTAAAATTTAGAGAGGGTGAATGTTGGGTGAGTCTTGCTAACTTTTACTTTGGGGTGAGTTAAAAGAATTAACGCTATCAATTAACACAATGGATAGCAAGCGAAATCTATTAAAGAGTTTTGTCGGGATTTAAGAAAGCGTAGCACCCCTTCCGAAAAGATTGTTTGGGAATTATTGCGCAACCGTAAATTTATGGGGCTAAAGTTTTTGAGACAATACCCTATCATATACGGAAATTATGATACCCGTAAATTGTTTTTCATTGCTGACTTTTATTGTGCGGATAAAAAGTTAGTGATAGAGTTAGATGGCACTATCCATGACTTTCAAAAAGATTATGATAAACACCGCGATAAAATAATTGCCGAAATGGGATTGACTATTGTACGTTTTAAAAATGAGGAGGTAAAAAACACAAGGGGGTTTTTGGAGAAGTTAAGTGCCGTGTTTTAACTCCCCTCGAGTACCAGCACTCTGACCAAAGCCAATAGTCGGCCCTCTCTAAAATGTAGAGAGGGAAAAGTTGGGTAATTATTGTCTTTCTAACACTTTGGGGTGAGTTAAACTGTACCCATCGTCGGGTATATAAACCCTACGTTATTAAGAGATGGCTATTATTTGTATCAATTAAAACAGGCATTAATTGTTTAGAAAAATTGGGCAATCCTTTAACACATCATATGCTGTTCGTTCATCGATAAACGAAAAGTCTTTTTAAGAATTTAGCTAATTTGCGGGTTTAAATTACACATGAATAAATACCTATTACCTTTTGTTTTTCTTATATCTTTAGTTAGCAATAGTTTAAAATCACAAACGGTTGATCTTGATTTTACTCAAACTGACGGGACGATTTCAACATATGCAAAAAAGGGAGATACTCTTTTTATTGGAGGAAATTTTTCAAAGGTGTATGGGGGTGATAGTAGCAGTACTTTTGGCGGATTAGTCGCTCATAATAATGCCGGAGTAAACGGAACATGGCCCAAGCCAAACGGAGCAGTATCAAAAGTTATTTCTGATGGAAACGATGGCTTTTTTATAGGCGGATCTTTCAGCAAAGTTGGGGATTCAGTTAGAAATAATGTCGCTCACATTGATAGTTCCGGAAAGGTAACATCGCTATTAAGTAACTATGGCACAAATGGAAGTATATCCGATTTTGCGCTTAGAAATGATACTCTTTATGTTGCAGGAAATTTCTCTATAGTAGGGCAGTACCAGCAAAATAGGTTTGCTCTTTTTGATGCTCAAACGAAGAAAATTAGTGCAAATGTGCCAACATTTAATGGGCCAGTTTATGATATATATCCTGAACCTGATGGGGGTTGGTTTGTAGTTGGCTCATTTACTAAGGTGGGCGAAAAGGAGCAAAAATACATTGCCCGACTTGACTGTGAAGGGAACTTATTAGCATGGGACCCTCAATTAGATTCGGGAGTAAATATTGTTAAAATTCATAATAATACAGCATACATCTGTGGCTGGTTTAGCAAAGTTTTTGGACAGAGCAGAAAATACTTAGTAGCGGTTGATTTAAACACAGGATTATTAAAATCGTGGAATCCTGCCCCTAATGCTCCGGTGAATCAAATTGCATTTTACAACAACACCGCTATTGTTGCAGGAGGCTTTACTGCCATAGGAGGACAAAATAGAAAATATTTGGCGCAAGTTAGTTTGTCAAACGGTTCAGCAACATCATGGACTCCAGATCCGATAGAAAGCATTCATGCCTTATGTGTTTGGAATAATATGTTATATGTTGGGGGTGCTTTCAGATATGTTTACGCAACCAACTTTAACCGTTTAGTAAGCTATGACCTAAGCACAGGTATGCTGGATAGAGTAGCTATTTTAGGACTGAGCGACGATGTATATGATATTGCAGTAAAGGATAATAAGATTTATGTGTGCGGAAAATTTCTTAGGTCAAACTTCAACACTATAAGAAACGGCATTGCAGTTTTTGACCCGACAACCTATGCTTTATTACCATGGAATGCTAATTTAAGTCATAACGCAGCGGTTTCTTCTATGTCATTCGTTGATAGCTCATTAATCATCGGTGGATTTTTTGATAGTGTAGGAAGTAATAAAGTGAGATGCGTCGCATCCGTAAATGCCTATACAGCACAATACGATTTTTTCTCTAAGAATATTACAGCTCATGAATATGGAGCTGATTTTCCATGGGTTTACAAAGTTATTGTTGGTAACGGCAAAATTGCTATTGGCGGTAGTTTTACTACTGTTGGCGGTGCTCCGAGAAATAGTGCCTATTCGGTTGATTTAAAACAAAACAAGCTCTTAGATTGGCATCCGTTAAATGTTAAAAGCCAGATAGAGCTTAGTGGAAATAGAGCATATCTGTTAAAGGGTTTTTCTGGCGGTACTTCCGATGTCTTTACCGAAGTAGATATTTCTACAGGAAAAGAAACCGGTTGGACCGAGGTGCTTTCAAGCTCGATTACTACTTTCTATGTTAACAAGGACAAATTAATAGTAGCAGAGTATGCCGGTAAGCTAAAAGCTTTTGATATTCCATCCAAAACTTTGTTAACTTCATGGAATCCCCAAGTTTCAGGTACTGTTTATAATATGCTTGGTGTAGGAGATACATTATTTCTATGCGGAAAGTTCGGTTTTGTAGGGGGTGTAAGCAGAAGAAGTATTGCTTCAATTAATATTAATACCACAGCAGTAACAAATTTTTCTCCACCTCTCATTAATGATATTGTATCAGAAATAGCAATGCATGGAGACACTCTTTACTTTGCCGGTAGTTTCAATAAAGTAAATGGTAATACAAAGAATTATCTGGCAGCTATTAATATTAAAACAAACGCAATAGTCGATTGGGGGACAGATGTACTAGACAAGGCATTTACTGTTGCCGATAGTAAAAAGGGTGTGTATGTTGGGGGGCTTTTCACCGCTATTGGCGGGTATAAAAGAACTAAACTTGCCGCAATTAACACTAAAACGGGTGCGGTTCTACCTCTACGTCCATATATAAATAAATATGGATTATCGTCAATTGCAGTTAATGACAGTTTCTTATACATTTCAGGTTCATTTGATACAGTTGCAGGCGAAAAACGCACCTGCTTTGCGTCACTAAATTTTAACAGTGGTAAACTAGAAAGTCTGAATCTTTTATTTGATGGTACTGTAACATCTCTGCATAAAATTGGAAACTCTCTTTTTATGGGTGGTGGGTTTACTACTATTAATGGTATTTCCAGAAAAAGCTTGGCTGAGTTAAATCTATCTTCGGGTAGCCTCACTTCCTTTAACGTATCTTTCTCCAACTATATTAATGCTATAACCTCTTTTAATAACACATTATATGTCGGAGGTCGTTTTACAACAGTTGCCGGCCAAACTCGTAATTGTATAGCCGCTTTAAATCTGAACACAAAAGCACTTACCGGCTGGAATGCAAATATGAGTTCAAGTGCTACAGTACAATGCCTTAAAATACATAATGAAGTGTTATACGTAGGTGGCTTATTTAATACAATTAATGGGCAAACAAGGAATAACGTTGCGGCCTTTGATACCAAAACAGGAGCCTTGAAAAGCTGGAATCCCAATACAACTGCTTTAGTTCGCGGTATTGACGGATATGAAGGTATTATCTTTATCGCTGGGCTTCAGGTTTTTGTTGGCGGAGAAACGTATAAAGGATTTGCGGCAGTTGATACCGGGCTAGGGAAAGTTTTATCGGGATGGGAGCCAATGAAGTTTCATCCCGATTACGATATGGCCAGTGTTTTTGTTAGCGACGATAAGGTTTATACAAGCGGCGTAGCAACATTTAATCCATATTACACCTATAAAAATTTTTTTAGGATTAATATCAAAAATAAATTAGAAACAAATAATGTTTCAACAACGTTAAACTGTCCCGGTACATCTATAACCGTTCCATACAGTATTAGATATGGAGCTAACGGTGGTAATGTTTTCACAGTTGAGCTAAGTGACGCTGATGGTTGTTTCTCTAACCCGGTAATTATTGGTAGTGCATATCAGAATAGGAGTGGCAGTATAGTTGCAAAATTGCCATCAAATCTACCTGCCGGAAACAAGTACAGAGTTCGCGTACGAAGTAGTAATCCTGCCTTAATAGCCGATGATAATGGACAGTTATTAAGAATATCTAATGTAACGCTTGGAGTAGGCTTTACTGCAAACGATACTTTATTTTGCGAAACACCATACAATGTTACATTATCAGATACTTCTAAAATAAAAAATGCTGTTGGTTCTGTATCCCGTTTGTGGAAGTTTTCAGATGGAACAACAGCAACCTCCTTGAATGCTGCAAAGTCGTATTTAACAGAAGGGAGCACTAAAATACAGCTGGTAGTTTCTGTTGATGGCTGCAAAGATTCACTTGAAAGACAATTTCATTTCGGAAAATCGCCGACAGCAACAATAAACAATAACACTCCTACCCAATGTTTTAACAATAATCTTTTTCTGTTTAGCGACTCTTCTGATAGTCAAGACAGTTTGTATTCAAGGTTATGGCTTACAGGGGACTCAATGGTAACGGATACTTTAGCATTATATTCTAAAAGCTATACAAAGGAGGGTAAGTACCATATAGGCCTTATTGCAAGAAGAGTATATTGTTCAGACACTGCGTATGATAGTGTGTATGTTTTTAACTCACCATCGGCTTCATTTTCAATAAATAAAGAAGAACAGTGTGTCAATAAGAACAATTTTATTTTTACCGATACAGTTTCCCATGTTGATAGCACAAGCAGGCTATGGGGTTTTAGTGACGGGAGTAATGATGCAGGGGTAAGAACAAGTAAAAGATTTAATACTTCCGGAAATTATACGGTTAAATTACTAGTAAACACTATTCATCAGTGTAAGGACTCCTCTATTAAGCCTGTAAAAGTTTTTTTGAACCCGACCGCTTCTTTTGTTGCTTCTGATACAGCCTTTTGTGAGGACGACAGCACTGAAATTATTGCAACAGCCAGCCCAAATGTTTCGTTCCTTTGGTATAAGGATACTACGTTATTACAAGAATCCTCTTCTAGGATTTTTGTTAGGCAAAGCGGAGTCTACTCGTTAGTTGTTAAAACACCAGAAGGGTGCGATACTTCTACTCAACCTCAGCAAATTAATGTATATCAATACCCTGCAAAACCAACTATTCAAAGACTAAGTTTTACACTTTTCAGTAGTTCAAACAAAAACAACCAATGGGTTTTAGATGGTAATAGAATTAACGGTGCAACCGATAGCTTTTATTCAGCAACAAGTAATGGTCTTTACCAAGTGATTGTTTCAAATAATATGTGTGAATCATTCTCTGATACCATTAGCATAATAAATCTTGGAAATGATAGACTTTACGACCCTGTAAAAGGCATTAATACATATCCAAATCCAATTAGGTCAAACGTTATAACTATTGAGAATGATTACCCTAATGCCCTGTTAGAAATTTATAGCAGTGGCGGGGTGCTCTTAAAACAAGTCCAGTTATCGGATAATCTTACTCAAATTTCTCTTGATGGCATTCCAAGCGGATTAATATTGTTTACTTTCAAATCAGATAAAGGCGTGGTGCTTGGTATTTCAAAAGCGATAAAATATTAGGTTTTATTTTAACCTCATGAGTAGCCAGCTACTCATGAAGTTAAAAATAATAAACACCCCTCACATAGTAAACCGTATTCCCAAGCCGGTGCCCGTGTATTGTTGGGTAAAATCAAGTCCTCGCCCGTTAAACGTGCCCCATTTAATAAAAAAATTAAAACTGCGGGCATTGTCCTTGGGACGTAACCACAAACCCGCTTCACACATCAGGTATTTAAAGGGTTCTTTATTTCTATTACTTTTATACAGGCTGTTTTTACCTACAAAATTGTTATAAATAGCTTCATAAAACCCTTGTGCGTAAATCCAAACCCCGTCCTCTTCAGCAACCCTAAAACGTATGCCGCACTCAAGCGCAAAAGCCCATGTTTGCTGGCGGATGGCATTGTATAGCAACGGCTCAGTAAAGTAGCGCAACTGCGCACGGTTATAAAAAATCAAACCCTCGTTTAGCGTAGTATATTCATCACGAGCCTCCAATCCGTAATATTCAAACGACCGTGCCGAACCATTATCGAAAGCAGTATCGGGTTGTTTAAGACAATACGCCGAAAAGGATTCAAAATCAGTAGCGTGCTGGCTTTCGTGGTGGGCACTAATACCTAACCGAAGACTATGACGGGTGCTTTCAAACGTAGGCAGGAAATACACATCGAGGCCGAAATTACCCCGCCACAACTGCCACGACATAAACTGTTGCTGTGCCACATCGTGAAGCTCTATATACCCCGAAGTAGCTGCACAGGCATCACCCCAAGGGGTTTTATAGCTAACTAAAGGCACGTTACCGCCCAGCATATTGTACCAGCGACTGTCAAAAAGGCTCATGCGAAGGGTGGGAAAATCAGGGCTGATGCTAAAATCAGCCTTTGAGGGCTCGGGCAGTAATTGCATGCGCGCAGTGTCTTTTTGTGCAGTCGCAGCAATTACCCCCAGCAATGCTGCGGTTAGTAAAAAAGGTTTCATAGTGTTGGTTTATAGTACTATACAAACCAAACGGACATACCCCCCAAGCTTCTTAAGCTTGTTGAAAGACCCTTACCTGATTGTTTATTGGCTCAATGCTCCGGCACTTACCCTCCACAATAGGGTAAGTGAAAGTTGATGCACTGCAAGCACCCTGTCATTCCCAATCAAGTTGGGAATGACGGGATGTTGGACGGGACCCATTTCCCTTCCCTTTTGGAGTAGTGAGATTTTGGGAACGTCGGGCTAAGTGATAATCTGGTTGAGGTTTTGGAAGACCAGTATGGATAGATTGTTTAATGTTCCATCACCAACGATGGTTTCATTCCTTCGAGGCATAAATTCATACCTTTGTTGTATGACAATTGAAGAAGCCCAGCAACAGGTGCACCAATGGATTACTACCACAGGAGTGCGATATTTTAATGAGCTTACCAATACTGCCATTTTGATGGAAGAGGTAGGCGAGCTGGCCCGCATCATGGCTCGCAAATACGGTGAGCAAAGCTTTAAAGAAAGCGAAAAGGATAAAGACCTTGCCGATGAAATGGCCGATGTGATGTGGGTGCTTATTTGCCTTGCCAATCAAACAGGAGTGAACCTAACCGAGGCATTTGCAAAAAACATGGAAAAGAAAACCCGCCGCGACAGCGAACGCCACAAGAATAATGAGAAGTTAGGCTAAACGGCACTTTAAATAAATGGGAGTTGATTTGAAATTTATATTCTGTAAGGTTGTTAAGAACAATATAGGAGTTTGGTTATTTAGCATTATTTTTATAGTATCTAAATTTTTAGAGCCTACTATTTTTAATTATCTCCTATTACCTTTTGGATTATTTTATCATTACTTGATTTATGTTAATGTAGTGGGGTCTAATGAATACAATTATTTGTTTGTTTTCCAAATTATTGGGTGTTTGTTTTTACCTTTTGGTGAAATTCATTTGAATATTTCGCCTATACTACCGCTAATAATATTCCTAGTAGGATTACCAAGTGCTTTCTACGCATACAAAACATTCATTTGTATCCCTCAGTCGATGTTTAAAGATAGACGAGTTTTACTTCTTGCGGTTTTTGTTCCGGTGTTTTCGTTTAAAATCAAATCGTTTTTGCTAGAAAATTTCTGCAAAGAGCAGGCAGGATAGGATTAGAAGAGTTATCTTGAATTATTCCTACACATTAATAACTTCTGGATTACGCTATTAGCCCTAAAAACAAGTTCAGTTTAATTGTCCCTATATTCCTTACATCGCGTTATAGATAAAAGAGAAATACTCTAAACAGCCCCAACCCTCTTAAAGATATAAACGTATTAACATTAGTAATAGATGTTTAACTAAAGACCTGTGAGAAACTTACTAATCCTTTTTCTTTTCTGTTGTATTTCATCGTTTGCAAAGGCTCAACCTCTTACATGGGCATGGGCTAAGGAAATTCCTACACAAGTGCAAACATCAAACTTTGCATACCCGACAATGGATACCGATGCTTCGGATAATATTTATCTGGGGGGGTGCTTTTCTGATGGCGCATTAATATTGAGAAATGATACGTTGAAAAAACCATACTCCGGAACTTCACATTTATACGTGGCAAAATACAGCCCCAATGGTGATATACTGTGGGGCAGGGCAGCTGATAGTTCGGACAGTCACAGTGAAACAAAGGCCCTTTGTACAGACTCTTCGGGAAATGTTTACATCGCGGGAACTTTTGGTAAGTATTTAAAATTTGGACCCAAAACACTCATTGCTAATGGCTTTGCCAGTAAAGGCCTGTTTATTGCAAAATATAATACTAACGGAGACTTGTTATGGGCTACAGCCGAAAGTTATGATGGGTCAATACTACTGGAAACGATTAAGGTAGATCACCTTGGGGGTATATATATTGGAGGACATTTTAACGGGAATAAAATCTCTTTTGGGGCTGATACACTTAGAAATCTGAACTTTCAAAAAAGCCCAGCCGGATTTTTAGCGAAATATGACAAGAATGGTAACATCAGTTGGAGTAGAAAAGTGGGCTGCGTAGTAAGCAGCATAGTTGTTGAAAGAAAAGGCAACATCTATATATGTGGCGGGTACTACGATTCTTTAATAAGCGGCTCTCTTGTATTCAACAATAACGGAAATAACTTGGGGTATATCGTAAAGTTTGATAGAAGTGGTAACACACTATGGATAAAAAGCACAATAAACTTAAATGGCACAGGGAGATTTACTTCTGTAGGGCAAGATGCTGATGATAATGTTTACCTCTTTGGAGATTATGGAGGCTCCATAAAGTTTGACTCTGTTGTGTTTGATAATTACGGTTATTTGATAATAAAACTTAGAGAAAATGGAGATTTTATTTCGGCAAAGAACATTCGCTATTCAGGTGTGGGGGGTATAAAAAATGTTAGTTTCACACCCGATGGAAGGCTCATAATTAGTGGAATATTTTATACTTCTTTACGAGTTGAGAACCAAATCATCTATCCTTACATAAAAAGAGATGCTGTTAATACTCCGAATATCTTTTTAGGAAGTATTGGTGACGATGGAAGTTTATCAGGCCTAAGCGTGATACCAAGCGGAGAAAAAGGTGCGGATATTAGCGAAATGAAACTACTGCCACAGGGTAATTTACTCATTGCAGGAATTTTATACGATTATGCCCTTTTTGGAAACGACTCTATTACAAATGCTGAAGGTTTCTTTTTAGCTAAAACGGACAATTTACTCACAAGTGCCAAAGAACTGCCATTGGGAAACTCTGACTTTACTATCTATCCCAATCCCACGGCCAACTTCTTTTACATTCAATCTCAAGAACCGATTGATGTAATTAATATTTACAACTTAACCGGGCAACTAATACATTCTTATCAGGCTGCCGAAAATGCAGTAGGATATGATATTAGTGCCATAAATGATGGGGTTTATATTGTAGACATTCAAACGAAAGATATACGGCGATTTACCAAACTAATGAAGCGATAAGCAAGTATTACCAAACTCTTTTCAGTATCTCTACCCGCATACAGCACTAAGCCTTTACCAACTCTATTACTGTAATTTCGGGTAAAATGCCCACGCGGCCGGGATAGCCCAAGAAGCCGTAACCCCTGTTCACGTACAAATGTTGGTTGCCTTCAGTATATAAACCTGCCCATTGTTTGTACATCCATTGCACAGGACTAAATTTTATCAGACTGTTTTCAATACCAAACTGCATACCGTGTGTATGACCTGAAAGCGTAAGGTCTATGTCGCCGTGTTCAGGGCGCACCTTGCTGTCCCAATGGGAAGGGTCGTGCGATAACAGTATTTTAAATGGTGTATCAGGCATACCGGCACGAGCCTTGTCCAAATCGCCGTATTTAGGGAAACGTGCCTTGCTGCCCCAATTTTCTACTCCAATTACTCCCAACTTTTGTCCCTTATGGTCAAGCACCACGTGTTCGTTGCGAAGCAAGTTCCATCCCAAATCTTTGTGGTGGCTGTATAAAAGCTCCATGTTTTGGGCTTTTTCCTCCTTGCTTTTCCAAGTAGGAGCGTAATCGCCGTAATCGTGGTTGCCCAATGTTGAATAACTACCCATGGTGGCTTTAATCGGCGAGAAAATGTCTTTGTAGTCGTTCATTTCGCGGGCAAACACATTCACCATGTCGCCCGTAAAAAAGAATACATCCGGTTTTTCGTCCACAATCATTTTCACCCCCTTGTACACTGCATCTTTATCAAAAAATGAGCCCGAGTGGATATCAGAAACCTGCACGATTTTTAGCCCGTCAAACGCATCGGGTAAGTTGGCCGAGGGAAGTTTTATACGGTGTACTTTGTAATTGTATGCGTCTTTCATCGCCCCGCGCGAGAAAAAATAAATGGGTGATGCCGCCACCACCAATCCCGATTGGTAGATGAATTTGGCGCGGCTCATGGTTTTAGCCTTGGGAGCCTCGTCAGTGTTTTCTTCAGTTACCGGAGCGGGCTTTAATTGTTGTTTTTTGCCCCATATTTTGCGGATTACCCATTGTACGGTATGCAATAGGTCTTCAATCACCACAAACAACAAGAAGCTGGCTTTTGCACTAATTACAGCAATCATAAAGGTGCTGAAAAATGCTCTTAGTCTGCGCATTTCCTCAAGTTGGGGAAACATCATAACGGCAATCACTTGCAGTAGTACTACTACACTCAACCCAAAAAAAACATACTTTATTACACGTACTTTTTTGGGCGACATTTTCTTTAGCAATGCCCGCAAGCCCCGCCAACTGTATAAATCGATTATAAGCAGTACTGCCAGCAGGATACCAATTAATTGCAGGCGGAAAAGAAGGATGTTTGTTTGCATGTAGCAGTTATTTACTTTTGCAGGGTTGTGTTTAATGCTGTAGTTTAAAAAAACAACGTTATATAAAAACGGTTAGCCTTTAATATGAGTACGCACCCATCGCCAGAGACAAAAACCCTGCCCTTTTCATTTGATGACACCCAAATTGCTTTTAAGCTTAAAAGTGATGCCGAGCTTAAAAAAGCTCATTTATTGTTCAGGTTTTTTGGTTTTAAATGGCTGATTGCTGCCGGACCGATACTAACTAGTGCGGCTTTTGCACTTAGGCTGCCCATAAAACCCCTTATCAAAAATACCATTTTTGCTCAGTTTTGCGGCGGTGAGAATATCGATGAATGCAAACATGCCAGCGACCAATTGTGGAAGCAACACGTGAGCACTATTTTGGATTATTCGGTAGAAGGGGCGGAAGAGGAAGCTGTGTTTGACCAAACGGCTACTGAAATTATAAAAACGATTGACAAGGCTGCTGAGTCTGAAAATATATCGTTCAGTGTGTTTAAGGTTACAGGCATAGGGCGTTTTGCTTTGTTGGAGAAACTTAACTTTAGCCGCCCTTTGACACCTGACGAAGTGGCAGAAAAACAACGTGTTGAGGCACGATTTGATAAAATATGCGCCCATGCCTACGAAAAAGGGGTGCGCTTGCTGGTAGATGCTGAGGAAACGTGGATACAAGAAGCCATTGACCGTATGACAATGGATGCAATGTGCAAGTACAACAAAGAGCGAGCAATAATTTACAACACACTGCAACTATACCGCCACGATCGTGTGGAGTTTTTGAAACGCAGTATTGCCAATGCCATTGGGCACGATTGCCATGCAGGTTTTAAACTGGTGCGTGGTGCTTATATGGAAAAAGAGCGCAAACGTGCCCAAGAAAAAGGGTATTTATCACCTATACAGCCGGATAAAGAGTCGGCGGACAAAGATTACAATGCTGCGCTGAAAATTTGCATGGAGCATATTGACCGTGTGAGCATTTGTGCAGGAACTCACAACGAGGAGAGCTGCTACTACCTTGCCCGTTTGATGGAAGCCAACGAGATAGCTCCAAGCGACGAGCGTATCTATTTCTCGCAATTATTAGGTATGAGCGACCATATTAGCTTCAACCTTTCTAATGCAGGGTATAATGTGGCTAAATACGTGCCCTATGGTCCTGTGAAAGCGGTATTGCCATACCTTACCCGCCGTGCACAAGAAAACTCATCGGTAGCAGGACAAGCAGGCCGTGAATTGACATTGATTGAGCGCGAATTGAAACGCAGAAAGCTTAACTAAATAAAACTACTTAATTCGTCATTGCTAAAAACTGCTTTTGAGTTTTGAAGCAATCTGTTTGCTTTTGGTGAAAGATTGCCCACAGGTTTTACGGTTTTCATACAAGATTTTATAAAGCAAGTAAGGCTCAAAATAACTAATACTTTTAGTTATTTTGAGCCTTACTGTTTATAGTTTTCTTCGATAAGCCCTGAGCTTCCTCTGAGTTTGTCGAAGGGGGGTGTATCAAGCAAACTTAGGATAGCTGCCGGGGTCAACCTCGTGCATCATTTCATAAATTACTTCAAACACGGTTTCAGCACCGGGTTTGCTAAAATAATCACCATCGGTTCCGTAAGCGGGACGGTGAGGCTGTGCACTAATGGTGCGGGGCTCACTATCCAACCACTTAAAGGCTTGTTGGCCTTCCATTACTTGTTGGAACATATAGGCCGAAGCACCACCGGGTACGTCTTCGTCCAAGAAAACAACACGGTTGGTTTTCTTAACCGATTCAATGATTTTATGGTGAATATCAAACGGCAACAAGGTTTGCACGTCAATCAGCTCTACACTAATGCCCACTTCGTTCAGTTGTTTAATGGCATCTTCCGCAATGCGTGTGCTAGAGCCATAAGTAACCAACGTTACATCGTCGCCCTCAATTAGGGTTTCAGGCACGCCCAACGGCACGGTAATATCGGCAATGTTATCAGGCATTTGCTCTTTCAAGCGGTAACCGTTCAAACATTCCACTATCAAACCGGGTTCATCGCTTTGCAACAAGGTATTGTACATGCCTGCGGCTTGTGTCATATTGCGGGGTACGCACACATACATTCCGCGCAGCGAGTTAATAATCATACCCATGGGCGAGCCGCTGTGCCATATACCTTCCAGCCTGTGGCCGCGTGTACGCACAATAAGCGGGGCTTTTTGGCCGCCTTTGGTACGCCACTGCACGGTAGCAAGGTCGTCGCTCATAATTTGTATAGCGTACAATAGGTAATCAAGGTATTGTATCTCAGCAATGGGACGCAGTCCGCGCATTGCTGCACCAATACCTTGCCCAATAATGGTACACTCACGGATACCGGTATCAAACACGCGGTTTTCACCATGTTTTTCCTGCAATCCGGCAAAACCTTGGTTCACATCACCAATTTTTCCTACGTCTTCACCAAAGGCAAATACGCGGGGGTCGCGGGTGATGGCGCTGTCAAAATAAGCTTGCAAAACCTCGCGGCCGTCCATCATCTTCGCATCGGCACCGTATATAGGTTTCACCTCTTGCACCTTCAACGCATTCCATTCCGATTCACTGTGCAAATAAGTGCTGTAACGTTCGTAATTATCGGCAGTAAACTGTTTTTTATGCTCTGCAACGGCTTGGCGGGCAGGCCCGTTTTCGTGCAAAGTAAGACGAAGAGCAGTATTTAAAGCCACGCCTACATCTTTGCGCATAGGCTCGCTAATTGCGCGAAGATTGGCGGCCACTTCGGCAATGGCAGCACCGTTGCTGCTTTGTGCAGCAAGGTCGTCAAGCAATACCCCTGCTTCGGCCACATCGGCTTTTATATCGCCTAAATAGGCTTCCCATGCTGCTTTTTTCTCAGCATTAACTTCTTTTTTCCAGTCGTTTTCAAGCGTGTCAAGTTCCTCAGCCGTAGCAATAGCATTGGCTTCCATCCACTCGCGCATCTTTTTGATACAATCAAACTCTTGTTCCCACTCCAAACGCTCCTTGCTTTTGTAGCGCTCGTGAGAGCCTGAAGTTGAGTGCCCTTGCGGTTGGGTAACTTCGGTTACGTGTATTACAACGGGTGTATGTTCTTCGCGGCAAACAGCCACCGCTTTTTGGTAGGTTAGGCACAGTTCTGCATAATCCCATCCTTTGGCCGTAAATAGCTGCAAGCCTTTGCCGTGTTCATCGGTTTGGAAACCGCTTAATATGCTGCTAAGGTTTTCTTTGGCAGTTTGATATTTGGCGGGTACCGAAATGCCGTACTGGTCGTCCCAAATAGACATTGCCATCGGTACTTGCATTACACAAGCAGCGTTGATGGCTTCCCAAAACATACCTTCACTGGTACTGGCGTTTCCAATTGTACCAAAGGCAACTTCGTTTCCGTTGATAGAGAAATCAGTATGCGATTGTAACTCTTTGTTCTCGCGATATACTTTTGAGGCCATTGCCAAGCCCAACAAACGGGGCATTTGCCCGCCCGTTGGCGATATATCGGCAGAAGAATTATAGCGGTCGGTTTGGCTTTTCCAGCTTCCGTCAGGGTTTAACAAACGGGTACCAAAGTGCCCGTTCATACTGCGTCCTGCCGAGCAGGGTTCAGCCTCAACACTGGTGTGTGCATATAGTTGCGCAAAAAACTCGCGCACATTACTCATACCCAAAGCAAACATAAACGTTTGGTCGCGGTAGTAACCGCTACGGAAATCACCTTTCTTAAAGGCTTTGGCCATAGCCAGTTGGGCTACTTCCTTACCGTCGCCAAAGATGCCAAACTTGGCCTTGCCTGTTAGCACTTCCTTCCGGCCAATTAAGCTGGCCTGACGGCTTTGAAAAGCCACTTTGTAATCATTAATCACCTCTTGCTTATATGCTGCAAGGGTTTCCTCAGCCATTTGCGCTGTTACCATGCCGCAAAAATAAGCATTTTGAGGGATTTACTTTTTTGGAGTTTTGTGATAGCTTTATCTAATTTAAAGGCTTCATTTACAATCGTTAAAAGTCGGCTGATTCCTGTTGGTTTCATTTAGCTATCGCATTATTTGTCTTAGCGGTGCATAATTCCGGTTCACTTTTCAGCAAGCAGAGGCAGGTTGTGAAAAGATACTTATCCGTTTTGTTCAACCTCATTGGTGTTCTTACGGAATATTTTAACGGCCTTCCAAAGCGAGTAAATGATAATGGCCCCCGGAATGGCCTGCATGATTCCTGTAAATTCAAAAATGAAGTCGCTGGGCATTTCATAGGCAGGAGGGGGGAAGAGTACTTCCATCGTCGATTCTTCAGTGCCTGAAAAAAACAGCAGATTTTTGATTAAGTGATTGTAAAAGCCTTCAAAGCCGCCCAAAAGCACTCCGAAGGTTATTCCCACGCTTAGGGTGTACAAGGTGAAGAACACTTTGTTTTTGGTGCGCAGAAACAAGTAGTATAACAGTGTTATTACCGACAAGGTGATTAACGATGGGGTAATGATGTGCAAGCGCCACGGTGTTGCAAAAATTCGTGCGCCATACACATGGTGAAATATGGTAAGTAGTAAGAGTGCTAATGCTGCCAGCAGCGAGTTTTTCATGTACTTTTTCATAGATTGATTATAATTGCTGAACGCCTGTTCAAAAACATACAGATATTTGTTTTGCAAAAGTATCGGGACTGTATTTTCTAAAAAAAGCCACAGAAAGGGGCTTTGACTGTTATTGGACAAAACCGCAAAAAAGTTCAGAATTATGGGAGAACTACGAAAGGATGACAGACGAATTATAAGGACTAAGCGAGCGCTGGCACAGGCGCTTTCAGAGTTGATTGTTGAGAAAGGGTATGAAGCGATAACGGTGCAGGATATAACCGACAGGGCAAACGTGGGCAGGAGTACATTTTATGCCCATTATGAGAGTAAAGACGAGCTTTGTTTGTACAATATTAATTTTCAGCAACATTTGGTGGAATTTAAGAGTGATGCTGAAGGTTTTATTTACGGGATTAATTTGCAATACTTGTTTAACCACCTTGTTGAATATTACGCAATTGCAAAAGAATTGAACGGGTTAAAAATAGGTTATGATTTGAGGAACTTATTAACCGAAATAATAGCCGATAAAATTATCACGCACAATAAAAAGTATTATTCAAAAACTACGGAGCAAAAAAGAATACTGAATTATAAGGCACAGATGGTTGCGGGCGGTATTGTGCGGATGCTCTTTGAATGGACGCTGGAAGGCAGCCCTGTTGGGGTGGATACGCTAATAAAAATAGCAGAGGGTAATATTACCTCCACTTTTAGTGATGGGGAGTAACCATTTTCAGTAGGTATTTGAACAGGAAAGTGGCTGTAGCTGCTCGCTAAACAAAAAAGTCCCGATTTCTCGGGACTTCCATAACTTTTTTATGCGCAGGTGATAATTTGGAACACGACCCACCACCCCTACCACCTATCCCGCAATGTATCTCCAGTCTTAATATTAACTAGTCTGCCGTTTACAAACTTGTATCTAAACTTATCGCAATAGTTTTCATAAACTTTTAGTGTGTCCTTTTTCTTTAAGAGAATATTCATACTCCCTCTGTGTTTAAATATAGAGTCGCCGCTTTGAATTTCTTCATAAATAGCTCTATCTAAATAATATGATTGAGTAAATATGAATTTCTTTGATCCATTTAGTATTTCCATACTCAACAGACCTCTATTGTTTTTGTCTTTAAATTTTTTCAAAAAAACACCCTTAAATTCAAGTGTTAAATTTCTTATTTCGTCATCTTCAGTCAAATAACAATATTCTTCATGACGCTCGCAAGCACTGGTTAAACATGCAAAAATTATAAGTGCACGTAAATAAAATTTCCTATTCATAATTAATCCTCTAAATTTATAAATCTCCAAGTAGGAGTAGTTACAGACCTACCATAATTTAATGGTGCTATTGATTTTCCTCCAAGACCAAAGACAATATCTGTCGTAGAATAATTTACCTCTCTATCTGCATTAAAAGACTCAGAATGACCGAACGGACCTATACTAAATCCTTCGGAAGCTCCCCCCGCTCTCGCAAGTCTGTAGCGTAGGTTGTGTGGCAGCGACTTGTGAGAATTCATAATAAACTACAGACTTAGGATATTTGCTCTCATAAGTTCCTACCGAACCAAGTATTCGACAGATTTGCGAGAGCGGGGCACTTCCATAACTTTTTTATACAAAGGGGATAATTTGGGACACGACCAATGGAGCAAAGGAGTAATTTTTATTCAGAGCTCAATCGGAAGATTGGGTTTTTTACTGGTTATACCCAAATAAGCACCACTCACTCCAAATTAAGTGCTCTAACATTAACTAAATTTATAGCGTTGGCCCTTAAATAACAGGTTTTTAAAGTAGTATATTTAGTCTTGTAGTTAATCGAAAACAAAAAGATTTAACTTACAAGCTAGCTTTAAACAAATAATTTTACAGTATGAAGAACCTTATCATTGTGTTGTTGTTTTATATCATTCCATTTCAATCATTTTCACAATCATATATACCAATGATTGATACTACGCTTGAATGGGAAGGATGTTTTAACTACATCAAAAACGGCAAATCAACTGGTAAACCAATCACGTACAGGTTTTCTAATAAAGACACGGTATTTAAAAACGATACCTTTAGGATACTAATGGCCTACACAGCAGTAGACACTTTTGTTATGGGAGGATTAAAAGAGGATAGTACAAAAAAAGTAGCTTATGGATTCTATTCCGGTGATACGTCAGCATATTTGATGTATGATTATTCATTTCCGGACCCTACTACCGGAGATACACTGTGGATCGATTATATAGATAGTAGTAATAATCTTTTTGTTGCTGTCGATTATGTTTTTCTCAATATTCCGGGTAGGAGGAAAAGAACCAATGTTTGCTGTAATTATACCTTTAATAATTCGGTGAAATTTAAAAAACACATTGTAAATTGGGTTGACGGCTTAGGAAGTAGTGTTGGGGTTTTAAACAATATTATTTCAGCTAAGCTATTTCCTTTTGGATTCCCTAACAATATAAAACGTGAGCCCCATTTTTTTGGGATTGGAAAAGTTATGAGGGGTGACACTCTGATATATACTTTTCCGTGTGATTTTGATACTGCGTTATCTGTACAAAAGCCAGAATTTAGTAACCCAAGCCTGTATTTTGTTCCTATAAGCAATACCCTTATTATTACTAATGACGCATCGCGGTATGAAATAAAAATAATTGATCTATACGGAAAAGTTATTTATGAACAAGTTTGTATAGACGAAAACAGTCTTTACATCTCAATGTCTGAATACAAGTCAGGGTGGTATCTTATTGAAATTATGGATGAGACAAAGCTTACGTATCGACAAAAAATCATAAAACACTAAAACTATATGAAAATAAATTATTGATTGCGATTTTCCTTTCTCTTTTTACCTTCTGTTTAAAGGCACAAAGCTATTTTGAAGAAGTGTTAGCTATCGATTCTCAAGATTATTTGCGGGTCCTCCCTCTCGCAAGTCTGTAGCGTAGGTTGTGTGGCAGCGACTTGTGAGAATTCATAATAAACTACAAACTTAGGATATTTGCTCTCATAAGTTCCTGCCGAACCAAGTATTCGACAGATTTGAGAACGAGGGGCTCTTCAACAACTTTTTTATACAAAGGTGATAATTTGGAACACGACCGTTCAGGTGATAATTGGAACACTACCACTCAACCATTCTGATATATAAGTAATGAATTTTTACACAATCATTATAATCAATATTAAATAGTATCGAAATATATTTACTATTAAGGGTAACCTGGAAAGCATTAGGATCTCTTGACTCAATAGTTAATTCCTGTTTAGAGTAAAAAGAATAATCAATTAGTTTATTCAACTTCAACTCATCGATATTATGATTTACAAGCAATGTAGTCTTGGTTTTATCAATAGCTGAGAAATCTATCTTAATAGTTTGTAGCTCATTGTTATAAAACCAAAATTCAATTATTAAATTGGATTGAATACTCGTAAAAAATAAAATTACAGCTCCAGTTTCATAAGTATCAGTAAATTCCGTATAATCACCAAGCCACATACTAAGTAGCTCATGCCCATTGTCAGGCTTCCTTGCCTCTTTCAGGTTTTTAAAAAATTCTCTTAAATTATTTATATCTGATAACATAACTATTTTTTTGGCGGTGGTGGCTTCAAAACATCTAATACTTCTTGTAATTTCTTCTTTCCCCCTTCCTGCAAGTCTTTGCCCCCGCTCTCGCAAGTCTGTGGCGCAGGTTGTGTGGCAGCGACTTGTGAGAATTCATAATAAACTACAAACTTAGGATATTTGCTCTCATAAGTTCCTACCGAACTAAGTATTCGACAGATTTGCGAGAGCGGGGCACTTCCATAACTTTTTTATACAAAGGTGATAATTTGGAGCACGACTCTAATATACAATATGATATTTTTTTATATCTTCCTTTACAATAAAGTAAGTGTACTTTTTTAAAACCTCAGAAGAGCAACCAACGCTGTCTACAAATTCAGTTAATAAAAATAACGAATCGTTTGAGAATTCAATTTTTCCTATTTCAGTCCCGCATTCATTTACTGCTTGCAATGTTGTAACTATTAATGTGTCATGGGCATATTTTGACGAACAATAAGGTCGAATAAATTTAGCACGATTTCTAGAGTATCCAAAAACAGCTGGTCCATATTCAGAAACAAATTCTGACAATGAAGAAATGAGAGCAGCGCTATTCAACGTGTCCTTTTTATCAGCGGAGTTGATTTCTACACTCATAGTATTTGGCGGTGCATCTTTCTGTTGGAAACAATTGCACCCAAATAAAGGTGTAATAAGTATACCCCAAATGGTTAATAAATAAGTGTTTTGATTCATAAAAATATGTACTTATTTTTGGGTATTTTTTAGTCTCTTCTTTGTCAAAACTTCTATTTTTCTATCCTGCATATTCATAATTTAAATATTTCGTGTTCCCCCGTTCTCGCAAATCTGTAGTGGATAACGTAGTGCAATAACAATTGGTGAACTACTCTACTGGATAGAATATCAAAACATTGCTCAAAATATCTCCATCGAATATAAAGACCTGAACATACTCTGTACCTAAAACATCATTGTTAATAAAAACCCTAATACTATCCATCGTTTTATCATAGTGTTTTATTGTTTTTCGGAAAAAATCACTCTTATTAATTCCAATCTTAACATTCGATGCTAGTTTAATCTGGCTATCCTTAATCAAAGCAGAGCTTAAATAAAACTTGTCAGGTTTAGAGTAATTATGTTCTGCTAACTTCTCAAACCCTCCATTTACTACACTATCACTTAATTCAGCCACATCAAGATAAGACTCATTAAATGTCATTCGATGTGTTATCATGCCTCTTTGACTTGTGGCTGAAGATATATGAAAAATAAAATGATTTATATCTTGAATTTTGTTAATAGAAAACTCTTTTATCCCAAATGGAAAAAAGCTCCATTCAAAATTACTTGTAATTTCAAGTGTATCGGATTTCAATATAAGAAAATATAAATCCGTACTATCTTCACCAAGTGATTGTCTAATATGAGTGCGTAAAACACTTTCATCAAGATAGATGTCTTCTTTGTTTTTCTTATTAGAACAACTGTAAAGTGACAGTGATGTAACAAGTAATAATAATATACTATTTTTCCTCATTTTCTAATTTTTTGATAAGTAGTTGCTAAGTTATTCTCAGTGCTCCCGCTCTCTCGCAAGTCTTTAGTGTATGTTGAGTTGCGGGGATAATTTGAACGCTACCAATACCAAACCCACTTCTCATTGCTTTTGATAATTTTTGATGTCTTAAAAAAAACGACTTCGGATTGCTGCTCATTATATTTTCCCAACTCTACTTCAATTGTTTTATTATTAACCCACTTAACACTTAAAGGTCCAACATCGCTAGTGTTAGAATAGCTAAACTCATTTAACCACTTTGTCTCCGATACTCTCCATATTTCAATTTGGTTCACATCATTTAGATTTCCTAAGCCCAAATTAAAAGCCACAATAAGCGAACTATCCTGTGAAAATATTGGTAGTGAAGGAAGAGTTATTGTCTTTTTATTATCTGATTTTATTAGCATTACACAGCTCCCTTCATAAGACTGGGAATAAACCATAAACATATGTTTAGACGCAATAAAACTTAAGAAGTAATACAAAATAGTACTATCTATATTGTCACTATTATTATTTATTAATTTTATTTTCTCATATCCCCCCTCTGTAAGTGTCAAACTATCTCCATCCCTTTTGACAAAAGAAGCATACTCTTTTAGCTTTATTGATTCAAGTTTACTTGCACACTCAAGGTCAATATCAATTGCTCGACAAATAGAATCTCGACTTATTTGAGCATTAAGCACATATGGAAGTAAAATTAAAAGAATAATATTTAGTTTCTTAATGCTATTATTCATATTTATTAATAATTTGAGTAGCTGTTGACTTAACTTCTGCCCACTCTTGCAAATCTGTAGTATACGGTGAGTGGCAGGGATAATTGTAACACTACTCCTTTAAGCCACTTTCCACGTCCTTACCAATAATTAAAAGTAGGATTTTGCTTTCTAAATTCTTTGAAGAAAGAATCCAATCCCGCATTTTTATATATTGTGCTGTTACTATTCTCTTTTACCAATAATGGTCCGTATTGTGGAGTGTTACAAAATAACCACATTATATAATTACCGGATGAATCATAAAGGTAGATATCAACCCGTCCTTTATTACGGAGCGGAACACGCTTTGTACTTGACCGATTATCCATTATACGCCTTAAATTTAAAATTGAGTCTGGATCATTAATTTCAAATGCATTTGATTCTAAATCCGCAATCACTATTCGTGTTATTTCTCCATACTTTGTACAAGAAAAACATATACATGAAAGAATTAAAAATAATATTTTTATTCTCATAATATTTAGAGTGTAGTTACAACAATATATTACCCTCTTGCTCCCACAAGTCTGTCGCGCAGGTCGTGCTCTGAGAATATAAGCTTGCAACTTATTCATTCTTTTCAATGCACAGATTCCCAACCAAGTTGAGAATGACTCTCAACCACACATTGATTCGATTATATTCTCTATTAGTACCCTGAACTGAGATTAACTATTTTTCATTTCGCTTACCAAAGCCAGTAGGGTTTTCTTGGCATCACCAAACAACATACTGGTTTTAGGGTCAAAAAACAGTTCGTTTTCAATGCCCGCATAGCCGGCATTCATCCCGCGTTTCATCACAATAATATGCTGGGCATTATCAACGTCCAAAATAGGCATACCGTATATCGGGCTGTCCTTGTCCGTGCGTGCGGCAGGGTTTACCACATCGTTCGCGCCAATTACCAGCACCACATCTGTAGTGGAAAATTCAGGGTTAATTTCCTCCATTTCCAGCAACTTGTCGTAGGGCACATTACTTTCGGCCAGCAATACGTTCATGTGGCCGGGCATACGTCCTGCAACGGGATGTATAGCATATTTCACCTCCACACCTTCCTTTTCAAGCAATTCTTCCAGCTCGTGGCAGGTGTGTTGGGCTTGGGCAACCGCAAGGCCGTAACCGGGCACAATAATTACTTTTTTGCTGTATTTCATCAGCATGGCCGCATCAGCAGCATTAACTTCTTTTATAGTACCCTGTGCTGTTTTAGCATCACCGCCGCCACTTGTTTTGTTGCCGCCAAAGTTGCCAATCAATACGTTGGTTAGGGAGCGGTTCATGGCCTTACACATTACTACGGTAAGAATTGTACCTGCCGAGCCCACCAGAATACCACCCAACAACATTACTTGGTTATCGTACAAGAAACCGCCGCAAGCGGCTGCAACGCCAGTAAATGAGTTTAATAGTGAGATTACCACGGGCATATCTGCGCCACCGATGGGGAGTACAAACAAAACCCCGTATAGTAACGAGAGCGCCAACACAAGGTAGAATACCCATGCACCGCTAAGGGTACCTGCTATAAACAGCCCTGCCAATACTAATATCACCAGCAATAAGCCGATGTTGACTACCTGCTGGGCAGGTAATACGTAGTCTTTTACTTTGCCATCCAATTTGCCCCAGGCAATCATACTTCCTGCAAACGAAATAGCACCGATTATCAATCCTGCAAAAATGATAAGCAGTTTGATGCGCATAGAGGCCATTAAAGCCGCTTGAATGGTTTGTACAAGCTCATTCATGGCACCGCCCATAATTTCTTGGGTTGGGGTGTTTGCTGCGTTCAATATTTCGCCCAAATGCCCAAACTCTATGATTGAGATAAGCATGGCACACGCTCCACCCATACCGTTGAACAGCGAAACCATTTGGGGCATCGCCGTCATTTGTACGCGCTTTGCGGCCAATGTACCTATTACCGAGCCTAAAAGAAGCCCGCCGAAAATCCATTCAAGGTTGTGCAGGTGTTTGCCGTCTGTGGTTTTATATAAAAATATAGTACCGAATATGGCTACGGCCATACCAAAGGCGGCCACAAGGTTTCCCTTGCGGGCACTATCGGGTTTGCCCAGCATTTTTAACCCTACGATAAAGGTTATTGAGCCTATTAAATAGCTTAAAACTAATAAGTTGTTTTCCATCTTATGCGTTGTAATATGGTTACGTTATGCTGAACTTGTTTCAGTATCTCATCAGTATATTTGTAAGTGAGATCCCGAAACAAGTTCGGAATGACTTTATTTTTTCTTCTTAAACATTTGCAGCATACGGTCGGTTACTACAAAACCGCCCACTACGTTCAGGGTGCCTAAAAGCACGGCTAAAAAGCCTAATACTTTAGCTCCCATAGTATCGGCTTCGCCCATTACAATAATGGCCCCGATAATTACCACCCCGTGTATTGCGTTTGCACCCGACATCAGCGGGGTGTGCAATATGGTGGGTACTTTACCTATCAGCTCTATCCCAACAAATATCATCAGGATAACCATGTATATCATTTGCTGGTTTTCGGAAATAAAATTCAGTATAGAATCCATATTATTATGATTTATTGACTTGTAGACTTGTTGATTTTATTGCTTGCTTAGTTACCCTTTTAGCCGTTTTTCTTGAGGCTGCCATTATTGACAGTATTTCAATATTTTCATTCATTAAGTCTTTTATCTTTTCATGTTTAATAATTTCAGCTTCGATAAGTAATTCCATCCAAAATAAAGTTTCGTCTGCTTCTTCTACTACGATGCTTAGTTTTGAATAAAACTCTTCGTTTGACCTTGCACGACAAGCGGCTCTGTAATTTGCCCCAACAGATGTAGCTGAACGTAACAGTTGTTTGCCAATTACTCTGGCTTCTTCGGTTTTTGGTAATGACCGAAAAAGTCGAATATTTCGGAGTGCAAACTGTTTTGTGCGTTTTTTTAGAACCTCAGCATCCATAAATCAACAAGTCCACAAGTCAAAAAATTAATAAATTACTTTAATACTTTATTCTCATGCACTACCAATGTACCCGCAGTAATTTCCTCCTCCATTTCCCATTTCAGGCCGTCTTTGGTGGCCAAATGGGTAAGCAGGTTATAAATATTCTTAGCATATAAATCGCTGGCGTTTTGGGGCAGCAAAGCGGGTATATTGCTTTGGCCTATAATTTTCACCCCGTTTTTCACCACTGTTTGGTCCAGCTCGCTCATTTCACAGTTACCGCCTTGTTCAACGGCCATGTCCACTATCACGCTGCCAAACTTCATGGCTTTCACCATTTCTTCAGTTATCAATATCGGGGCTTTTTTACCCATTACCAGTGCGGTGGTAATTACTAAATCAGCCTGTGAAATGTGTTTAAGCAATGTTTCTTTTTGGCGGCGCAGGTAGTCTTCGCTTACCTCTTTGGCATAACCGCCTTCAGTTTTCACCGCATCTCCACCATCTACCATTACAAACTTACCCCCCAACGATTCTACCTGTTCTTTGGTTTCAGGACGAACGTCTGTAGCCTCTACAACTGCACCCAAACGTTTGGCGGTAGCAATGGCTTGCAAACCTGCTACACCCACTCCAAAAATTAACACTTTAGAGGGGGTAACCGTTCCGGCAGCTGTCATCAGCATCGGGAATATTTTGCCCATGGCATTGGCACCCATCAGCACGGCTTTGTAACCGGCCAAATTGCTTTGTGAGCTTAGTGCATCCATGTTTTGTGCGCGTGAGATTCGCGGTATAGCATCCATAGCAAAACAGCTGATGCCTTTTGCTGCAATTTTTTCGGCCAGCTCACGGTTGTGGGTGGCGTATAAAAAGCTAACCAACACCTTGCCTTGCGGTATCAAGGCTATTTCATCGTCGGTGGGTTGGTTTACTTTTAAGAAAATATCAGCATTTGCCAGTTGAGTTTTATCGGTAACCAGTGCGCCGGCTTGTGTATAAGCCTCGTCACTAAAAAATGAGGATAATCCTGCACCGGTTTCCACCAGTATTTCGTGTCCTTGTTTTATGTATTGTTGGGCTACCTGTGGTGTAAGGGCAACGCGGGTTTCGGCGGGGCGCGTTTCCTTGAATACGGCAATTTTCATTCGTTGTACTTGCGGGTATTATTTTTGTAAATGTAAGAGTTTTAGTAATTGAAAGTCAATTAAAAAACAATAAAAAAGCCTTGCTGAATAGTCAGCAAGGCTTTTTATATAGGGGCAATGTGCCGCTTATTGTATTTTCTTAAATTGTTTTGATACTATTTGGTTGTTGCTGTTGGTATAGCGAACAAAGTAAATACCGGCAGGCAACTCTGATAAATCTAAAGTGCTGGTGCCGCCGTTGTGTACGTGAGTCATTTTTACTTGACCCAATACGTTGTAAACTTCAATGCTCACAGGCTTAGTAGTTTCTAACGAAATGTTAAGCTTGGTGGTAGCAGGGTTTGGATAAATCTCCATGCTGTTGCTTCTGTTAGCTACTTTGCCGTTGCTAAGTGTCCAGGCATCAAAAGTAAAAGCAGCAGTTTTTCCGTTTACGCTATCGCCTTCTTCAAAAACATACATATCTACATTACCTGCGCCGCCTTTGCTTGCAGGGTAAAGGTGTACATCCAAATTGCCTGAATCGCCGGGGGCTAATTCAAACGTAGCGCGGGTTACGGTTACATCCCAGCAAAGGTTTTTGTCACACAAAGCAGCGGTCCATCCGTTAGGAGTGTTACCAACAGTCATGCGCCATACAAATGTTTTGTTGCTAGAACCTGTATTTTTAACGTATGATTTGCCTATCAATTCAAAATCAGAAGATGGGCCGTAAACGTGTTTGGTTGACGGGCTTACTGTAAACTGCGCTTGTAGTGCAGTTACTAGGGCAATAGTTACAAGGGTAAGTATATATTTTTTCATGTCAAATTCTTTTTAAATCAGTGGATTGTGAAACAACCGCAAAAATCGTGCAAATATCAGGCAAATTCTTTTAAACTGATATCTAAACTTTTTACCGAGTGGGTTAACGCCCCTACGGAAATGTAATCAACACCCGTTTCTGCATACGTCCTCACCGTTTCCATGGTAATGCCGCCCGATGCTTCTGTTTCCATCCTTCCAGCTACTAATTCTACCGCTTCTTTCATCAGTTGCGGGGTAAAGTTATCAAACATCACCCGGTGCACTCCGCCTGCATCTAGGACTTGCTTTACTTCGTCAAGGTTGCGGGTTTCTACCTCAATTTTCAAATCAAGCTCATTATCAGCAAGATACTTTTTGGTTCGTTCAACTGCTGCTAAAATCCCCCCCGCATAGTCCACATGATTATCTTTCAGCATAATCATATCGTATAAACCTATCCTATGGTTGTAACCGCCGCCAACGGTAACTGCCCACTTTTCAAGAAAACGCAAGCCGGGTGTGGTTTTGCGCGTATCTAAAATTTTTGTGTTCAGCCCCTCAAGCAGCTTTACCATACTATTAGTAGTGGTGGCAATACCGCTAAAACGTTGCATACAATTTAACACTAATCGCTCAGATTTCAAAATACTATGTACACTGCCTTCAACTATCAATCCCACATCTCCTTTTTTCACACGGTCGCCGTCTGCCAGCAATACTTCTACCTTCAAGGAGCTATCCACTTCGTTAAAAATAACACGGGCTAAATCCAGTCCGGCAATAATGCCGTCGTCTTTTATCAGCAAACGTGCTTTGCCCATTGTTCCTTGCGGGATAGAAGCCAACGACGAGTGGTCGCCGCTGCCTATGTCTTCCTGCAAGCTGTGTTTTATAAAATCAATACACTGGGGCGAAGTGAAAAGAGGGTTCATTTTCTGTTTAAACGTTTTTGCAAAGGTACCCGATTTTTGATTGTAAACGGCAGCCGAAACCTAATAACTCCCTAACTTTGGAGTATGACTAAAAAGGTTTCAAAATTAAATGCGCAATGGCACGAGGCGCACCCCATGCCTAAAAACCCCACCTCGGAACAACGCATACAATGGCACCTTGAACACAGGGAGCATTGCTCATGCAGGCCCATTCCAGAGAAACTGCTTGCGGAGATGAAACTTCGCCATTTGGTTTAGCGCGAAATATTTTTTTGAAAAAATAGCGGCTAACCGTTTACTTTTTTTCTTACCAGGGTATGCAACATTTGGATAAGGAAAAATGCCCTTTATCCTAACTTTGACCTTTGATAAATTGGTTATCTTACAACTTTTAATTTGTGCCTGTGATTATGAAAATTAAACTGCTTATTGTTTTGTTTGCTTTGTTGGGTCTTAAAAGTGCTGCGGCGCAAGACACCACTTCTTGGAGTAGCTGGCTCGATTTGGGAGACTTCCCGTTTTCGTCGATGGATAAAGATACCAGTTACAAGGCACTTTGGCTAAAAGCAGACAGCTTGCTAAACGAAGAGCTTACCCAAGATGCCAATGAACAATTGAATAGTATTGAAACGCTGGCACGAAAACACAAAAATCATTCGCAGGTAATAAAGGTGATAATACGCAAGCTTACCCTTGAAAAGCAGCTTGCCGAAACTAACCTGTGGCAACAATTAAAGAAAATAGATGCTGAAATAGCAGTGATGCCTGAGCCGCATAAAAGCGTGTTGCAAAGCATAGCCGGTAGTGCATGGCTGGAGGTATTGAACCAAAAAAGTTATTACTACGACGGCGAAGAAGAGCCCGATACTAACGACCCTGTTTTTTGGCCCGAAGACCTTATTTTGAAACGTGCGGAAAGCTATTTTTTAGCTTCAGTACAAAATACAGAGATACTTACCGGTAGCCCCATCGGCAACTATACGGCACTGGTATATGCTTCAAAAAAGAGTGCTGAGTACTTTCCTGCATTGTATGATGTGCTTATGTGGCGTTTGTACAGTTTCTACAATAATTATTACTCAATAAATATTGCAAAAGATACTGACGTACTTGAGGCGGAAACCTTGTTTGCTGATGCTACTATTTTTGTGAATACTCCGTTGCTTACCGATAACGAATATGCATATCGATTAAAGGGGCTTAATACCCTTAAATTATTACTGCAACGCTTTATTAATACAGGAAAAAAAGAAGCCCAGCTACTAACCGATATTGAGCGGATAGAATTTGCGGCCATTGCATACGGCGATGTGTATGATAAGCAATTACACATAAACTGGTACAAAAACCAATTAGCACTGTACGGCAATTACCCCATTGTAAACGAGGCGGTTTATAAGTTGGCAAAGCTATTGAGTTGTACAGACAATTACAGCTATGGCGTAGGTTGGGATAATCAACTGTGCCAAAACGCTGAAGCTATACGATACCTAAATGCGGCCATTGAAAAATATCCCAAGGAAAATGCAACCATAAACTGCCGTCAGCTAAAAAGCGAAATACTTAGTCAATCTCTTCGTGTATATACAGAGTATAGTGTAAAGTCGAAACAGCCGTTCAGGTTCAGCATCAATTATAAAAATACCGGGAAATTATACCTGCGCTATATACCTATTGGCCAAGAAGCCTTAGAGGCAATTAACAACCACAAATACAGCAATACTGATAGTGCGCAAATATACAAACTGCGTGAGTTGCTGAAACAACCTTACATAGACCCCCAAACCGTTAGTTTGCCCATTGATACCAACTTTATGCAGCACCGCACCGAGTGGTACCACAAAGGGCTGGCGGCAGGGCATTATGTGTTGCTGTACTCAGCCAACGAAAACTTTGATGCTGATACTAACGTGGCAGGCTATGTAGCATTTTGGTCAACTGATTATGCGTTGTACACCACTCCTACAGGGCCTAAAACACATCGTTTTTTTATTACGGATATGCTGACCGGAAAGCCTGTAAAAGGAGTGAAACTGGTAGCAAGTACCCCTACATATAACGATCGTTCTACAATCCTCAACAAAAAAATAATAGGTGAGGGAATTACCGATAATACGGGAAGTATTGAAATAACACTTTCTGAAACCTCCTACGGAATTGAGATTGACGCCTACAAAAACGATGAACAGCTGATTAGCAGCAGCTACTCGTTTTATGCAGGGATGTATTATTTTGAAGAGGGCACGGCACAAGTATTGCCCCAAACCCGCTTTGTTACCGACAGGAGCATCTACCGCCCCGGCCAAACCGTTTATTTTAAAGGCTACCGCGTAAAAGAGTACCCCAAAGAAGGGCGTACGGAAATACTTAAAAACTCAGCAGCCACTGTAAAATTTGACGATGCCAACGGCGAAGAAATTGCATCGCAGGAATATACTACCAACCAATACGGAACATTCTCGGGCAGCTTTGTAATTCCTTACGGAAGGCTTACCGGCTATTATACCCTGCACGACCAATACGGGGACTTCGGCTTTTTGGTAGAAGAATACAAGCGACCTAAGTTTAAAGTACAAACCGATACCATTAAAACCTCGTTTGACTTTTACGACACAATTACGGTTACAGGCAATGCAACGGCGTATGCCGGAAACGCCATCAGCGGGGCAACCCTTGAATATTCGGTATTGCGCCAGCAAGATTATTTTTACTACGATTACTGGTGGAAAGAAAGGACACAGGAAGAAACCTTTGCATCAGGCAAGCTAACGTTGGACGATGAAGGGAACTTTACCATAAAGTTTGCTGCAATACCTGATAATGATACAAACAGTAATTACTCATTTACGGTAAATATTGCAGTAACCGATATTGCCGGTGAAACCCAAGCCACATATCAAGCCATAACCGTGGGGCCGCGCAACGTATATGCTACCCTTACAACTCCTTCAGTTGCCTATACTGATGAACCGGCCACCATTACTGTTTTTGCAAGAAATGCCAACGGTATTGACATACCGCTGCAAGGCAAGCTTACGATTACAGAACAGATAAGTGAGTCGGAGTTTATTACCGAAATGCTATGGGACAAGCCCGATACCCAACTGATTGATGCCAAAACACTAAAACGTTATTTCTCAAACCGTAAATATCCATACAGCTATTCCGCACCGCAAAAAGGGCAGGAGGTGTACTCAGCACAAATAAATATTGCCAAAGGCGAAGAAACGATACAATGGAACACGGCCAAACTAAAACAAGGTCAATACCAAGTTTTGTTTGAGTATGCAGATAAAAAAGGTATTGTGTACAGGGAAGAAAGAATCCTATCGGTGGCTGACCCGAAAGGCAAGAAAGCCTTTTTACACAAAAACCTTGAGATTGAATTTAGGAAACCCTTTGCAAAACCCGGTGAAACCATAGAGGTACTGATAAGCTGCCGAATGCCCCAAACCCACGTGGCCTATTTTATCGAACGCGGCGGAAAAACCACCGAAGTGCAGTGGGAGAAGCTGAACAATAGTTTGTTAAGGGTGAAGATACCTGTTGTCGAAACAGACAGGGGTGGTATGTATATTATTGCCGCCGCTGTTCATAACAACCGTTTTTATTCGGCAAGAAGATACATACAGGTGCCTTACGAGAAAAAGGAACTGGATATACAAATAAGCAGTTACCGCGATAAAATGATACCCGGCAGCAAAGAAGAATGGGTGCTGAAAATTACGGGGCCTAACGCTCAAAAAGTATCGGCTGAGGTAGTGGCATCCATGTATGATGCTTCACTGGATGCATTTACAGATAACACATGGCATAGTTTTATGGGTAACAATTACTATATGCTACCCAATTACGTGTCCCCATCATCACGTAGTACTAATATACAAAGCTCAATCGACCTCAAACTATTCCCTTCTTACAGCGGAACTTTTTCAACCATTAAACCCGGTAGTTTGCGATTCTTTAAATGGATTGTCGACCCCTTAACTACATACGGTGAGTTTGGTTGGATGGACGGAGATGGCTTTGGCTCTGGACATGGTTTAGGAGGCTCAGGATATGGTTCCGGTGGCGGTGGCTCAGGCGGAAGTGGCGGCGTTTACGAGTTTAGAAGTAACAAAACAAATTATGCTTTTGGCGACGCATCGGCCAAAGAAAGCCCCATGGCGTTTGATATGGCAGCCCCTGCAGCAGCTGTCGAAAAAGCTGAAGACATGACCACTACGCAGGCTATGGCAAATAGTATGACGGCACCCCAATTTGTAAAAATACGCCGTAACCTTAGCGAAATGGCGTTCTTTTACCCTCACTTCCAAACCGACGATAGCGGCGCAGTAATAGTTAAGTTTGTTGCCCCCGAAGCCCTTACAGGTTGGAATTTCAGAGCGTTTGCACACACTGAAGATGCCCAAAGCGGTATGGTAACTCTTTCATCCATCACCCAAAAACCACTGATGGTGCAAACCAATATGCCCCGTTTCTTGCGTCAGGGGGATGAAATATACATTTCGGCAAAAGTGGTAAACCTTTCGGATAAAGCGCTTAATCCAACCGCTGTGCTAGAGGTTTACGATGCTACCACCGGTAAAAACATAAAAGAGTTTAACAATATAAATGCCCTACAAATAACTCAAATGGCAGCAGGCAGTACCGAGGCGGTTAAATGGAAGGTAACCGTACCCTCAGGGTACGGTGCTTTAAAAGTGATTATAAAAGCCTACGACGGTAATTACAGCGATGCCGAAGCCAATACCTTACCCGTATTGAGCGACGAGATTTTGGTAACCGAAGCATTGCCCATTGCGTTTAGCGGCAGTACCCCACAAACCTACGAGTTGAAGAAATTGGTGCAAAGCAAACCTTCAACCACCCTTAAAAACCATAAACTTACTTTTGAGTTCACAGGCAACCCCGCTTGGTATGCCATACAAGCATTACCTTATATGATGGAGTTTCCGCACGAGTGTGCAGAGCAATTGTTTAACCGTTATTACGCTAACGCATTAGCCAGCCACATAGCCAACAGTAACCCGCTGATAAAAGATGTATTTGAATCGTGGAAAAATGCGGCGGCTCAAGGCGAGGAAGGCTCTTTTGTGTCTAACCTTGAGAAGAACGAAGAATTAAAATCTCTTCTGTTGACAGAAAGTCCTTGGTTGAGCGAAGGCAAAGACGAAACCGCGCGCAAACAACGGTTAGGTCTTTTGTTTGATGAAAACACGATGGCAAACTCGCAAAAGCAGGCGCGGGAAAAGTTGCTGACCATGCGTAAAGAAAACGGTGCATATCCGTGGTTTGGCGGAATGAACCCCAATCGCAACATTACCCAATACATTGTAGCGGGGATGGGTAAGCTAAAAACTGTTACGGGCAGTTGGGACCAATTGTATGAATTAGAAATTCAACCTTCGTTGGCCTACCTGCACCGTGAGGCTAAAAACGATTATGATATGCTGGTGCGCAACAAAGCCGACCTTAGCAAGAACCAGCTTGGTTTTACCCAAGTACAGTATTTATACGCCACGAGCTTTTTTGATGTGGACGAGGACGAAAACAGGGCTGATTATGAAGCTACTTTTGATTACTGGCGCGAGCAAGCTACCAAATACTGGAAAGGTCGCAGCCGCATGGAACAAGCGATGATTGCTCTTGCCCTTTATCGTTTGGGGGAAGACGTTGTGCCGTTTAAAATTTTGTATGCCTTGCGCCAAAATGCACTGGTGAACAAAGACAACGGAATGTACTGGAAAGAAATGACGGGCGGTTACGGCTGGACTGATGCTCCTATCGAAACCCAGTCATTGATTATTGAAGCGTTTAGCAATATTGGCAACGACACCTTTGCGTTGTTGCAAACCCAAAAATGGTTATTAAAGCAAAAACAACTGAACGACTGGGGTACAACCCGCTCTACCGCCGATGCTTGCTATGCCCTGCTGATTAAAGGCAGCGAGTGGCTGGAAGAAACGCAAGCACCTGCAATACAAATAGGTTCTAAAACGCTGGATACTGAAAACGACCCGGAAATAAAGACAGAGGCAGGTACAGGCTACTTTAAAAAGTCGTTCACAGGTGATGAAATTACTGCTGATATGGGTAAGGTAACCGTAGCACCTCAAGCAGGCCAAAACCTGCCGATGGCCTGGGGAGGTTTGTATTGGCAATACTTTGAAAAACTGGATAAAATTACCCGCGCACAAACTCCGTTATCGCTGATTAAACAACTGTTTATTGAAAAAAATACCGATAGCGGTGTGGTGCAAATTCCGCTTGTTGCAGGTACGGTATTAAAAGCAGGGGATAAACTTACCGTTCGTATTTTCTTAAAGGCAAACAACGATATGGAGTACGTGTATTTGAAAGATATGCGTGCGGCGGCTCTTGAGCCTGTTACGGCTATATCGGGCTACCAATGGCAAAACGGGGTAGGATATTACCAAAGCATCCGCGATGCCAGCATGAATTTCTTCTTCGACCGTTTGCCCAAAGGCCAGTGGATGTTTGAGTACAGCTTACGTGTATCGCAAGCAGGTACTTTCCAAAACGGAATTGCGACCGTGCAAAGTATGTACGCTCCTGAATACACCAGCCACAGCGAAGGTGTTATAATTACGGTAGCACCGTAAAAACATAAGAGTAAATGCTACAAAGGCACGAAGACGCAAAACATAGTAGCGGCTCAGTGCCTTTGCGGCAAAATGAAAAACTCGTTTGGCTTACTTTGTTTATTGTTGAGTTACTATTAATCGGAAAATTAATCTATCAGCCACAGCGAAGGCGTTGTGATTACCGTGGAACCGTAAAACGTAAGATTTAATGCTACAAAGGCGCGAAGTCGCAAAACATAGTAGCGGCTTCGTGCCTTTGCGGCAAAATGAAAAATTCGTTTGGCTTACTGTGTTTATTGTTGAGTTACTATTAATACCATAATTAATCCATCAGCCATAGCGAAGGCGTTGTGATTACGATGGAGACGTAAGAGAATTTGTATGAGTGATTTACGGGTTAGTAGCCTGTATGCAAACATTGGTCGAAATTTGGCAATGGGTTGATTTTCAAAACACTATAAGGTGTAACTTTATAGTATGAAAGCAGCCCATTACATATCAATCGCAGTATGGGTGTTGTTGGTGCATACCACCAGTATTGCCCAAACTCTGCAAACCGATACCCTTGCAAAACAAGCCGTCTCACCTGATACAACGGTGGTTGCAAAATCACCCGCGTATGATACAGGAAGGGTCAATCCATTTTGTCCTACCTGTACTTTACCGCAAGAAGAGGTAAACAATAACCATGTAACCCCGTATTACCGAGAGAATAAGCCCTATGCTGATGTTCATCGCACGGCCAATATGAAACCGGGGATTTTAAGCACAGACGGCAGTACCCCTTCAATAAAAGGGGCAAGACCGTCAGGAACGGCCTATTATTACAACGGGGTAAGGTTATTGGATAGTAGCCCCATACGTTTGCCGGGGTCGCAGTTTTAAGAAAAATTGTAGGATTATCGGGCTATTACTACTCGTTTGTAGCCCATTTCGCCAGCCGAAACGGTATAAACACCTTCGGGTAGTCCTGCTACGTTCAGTCGGGCGATATTACCTTCCCTAACAACGGGGATAGTTACTTGTTGTCCTATAGGATTAATAAGGGTTATCGCAGTAATTTCTTCCCTGCCTTCGGGTAATTCTATAATCAAATCAGTAGCGGCAGGGTTAGGATATACATTAACTGCGTTTTTCGTTTGCTCAGCCACAGAAACCAATACTTTGCGCAAGGTGATGGTTTTGGTGGTATCAAAAATATCATCGTTCCATGATGAGCTTGAACCCACAGCCGCAGCCACTTTCATATTCATGGATGAACCTGCCCACATTTCAACATCAGTTACCAACTCCACCCGCTTCATGCTAAGGGTAATGGTTTTAGCAGTAGTGTCTACAGTAATGTTTATCTTATTACTGCTTAGGTTTTGGTAATCGCTGTTATTGATGCCTATAATGTCTGAAATGCCTATAGTACCTGCATAGTTTGAGGGCGGCGTGCCGCTCACCCTAACGGTTATCAGTTTTGTCCATCGCAGGTTGTTTTCATTACCCCAAAACGTAAACTCAGGTTTGCCTGCCATGCGTATCATTACGTGTACCCCAAAGTTTTGCTGTTGATTTTCGGGCATTTCGTTCACCGTCAGCCTGAAATAAACAGAATCAACAATACTATCGTAAGCGTGTTCAAACAACGTAGCATCCAATGTGGTGTTCGATGCACCGTCGCCGACGGCATCCGTAGTTATGGTTTGCCAAGTTTGAGCTTGTCCGCCCAAAGCGGCCAACATCAAAATAAAAACAGCGGTTAAACGGGTAAAAACCATCATAGGGTATCAATTAAAACCGCATTAAACGGTTACTCTGTCAAACGTATAAAATGTATAATCGTAGGCGTGGCGTTCATCAGCCGCTCTCTTATCCTCATGCACCACTTTCCACTCAGTTTCATTCATTGCAGGAAAATGCACCGTAGCATCAAACGAGTGGTAAATTCGGGTAAGGTACACCCTGTTGGCTAAATGTATAGCGTGTTTGTATATCTCACCGCCTCCAATTACAAACAACTCGGTTTCTCCCGCTTGTTTTGCCAGCTCAATACCAGCTTCAATAGTAGCTACCACGGTGCAACCTTCGGCCACATAACCGTTTTGGCGGGTTACCACAATATTAGTCCTGTTTTTAAGCGGTCGTTTCCCAAACGATTCAAACGTATTGCGCCCCATCAGCACCCAGTGCCCTGTAGTAGTTTCTTTAAAAAACTTCATGTCGTTGGGCATATTCCACGGTAGGTCATTATCTCGGCCAATTTCATTGTTCAATCCCGCAGCGGCAATCAGGCTAATAATCATACAACAAAAGTAGCCCTTTTACTTTTTTGCTTGTTAGGGCATTCAGGTTTTTTATATTTGGTGCAATACTTTATGAAACACATTCTTGCCACCCTGTTACTGTTTGTAGTAACCGTTGCCGCCCAAGCCCAAGCGCGTAATTATTTTAAAGTGTTTGACCCTAACCGAAACGGTGAAGGGGCAATGCTTAAAAACTCGCCACAAAAAACGGTAGTGGTAATGACTTGCGACCTTGTGACCTTGCAGCCCGGAGACTCGGCAAATTGCCTTGAAGACGTAAAAACATTTGATGATAAAGGCAGATTGGTTGAGCATTATGAGTTTACAGCAGGCCAAAAATTGCAGTATAAATACGACGATAAAGACCGTGTGATTGAATACACCGAAACGCAGATAAACGAAGGCAATGTGCTGATGAAACTGCTGATTAAGTACGATAAAAAGGGGAGGATAACGGCAATAACCAATACCAGCGAGTATATTTTGGCAAAAACAGTGGTTTATAAAGCCGACGAAGAACGCTTGCTAATATCAGAGTCGTTATCGTTTTTGGATGAGATTTATTTTAAGGGTGGTGTGTTGCAAAAGGTGGTGAACCGAAACTCAAGTGAGTTGATATTGTACACTGCGGAATATGAAAGGGATAAACACGGAAGGATTACCGCGCAAGTGGGCGTTGATTATACAGGCGGCGAATACAAGTATTTAATAACAACGGTGTACAATGCAAAAGGACAACGAGATGCCGAGGTTGGCGAATATTGGAACGAGCAGGATACTACCGATAAAATTGTAGAGACGGGAAAGTACTTTTACGATGAAAAGGGTAACCTTACACAAAAAAGTAAAGACACGCCCAATAGCAAACTGCTCACCATGTTTAAGTACAATGAAAAGGGGTTGTTAGAAACCGCCGATTACTTTGATGAGCAGTTTTTATTGGTTACGTTGTATTATTACTATCGTTAGAAGACGCCCAGGAACGTTAGAAGACGCCCAGGAACATCAGCAAACCATAAATGATGCAGATGACGCCTATTACATAAAACAGCCAGCCAAGTACCCAAGGTATTATTACCCCAAGCAGTACCAGCACAAGACCCACAATTACAAACCACAACCAGCTGCCTTTTTCTACTTTTTTGGTAGCAGTTAGGCTTTCAATCTTCTTTATTTTCTTTTGAATTTTGGGCGAAAGTACGGTTGTTGTATTGTCGCTCTTTACGGGGGCTTGTTCAGTAGTCACCGTAGTTGTTTTTTCAGGAGAAACAGTCATTGGCGAAGCCACAACAGGGTGTTGTATGCTGTAATCAGGTTCAACTGCTTGTAAACCGTCTTGCTTAACGTCAAGGGCCGGCAATTGGGCAACCTTTTGCTTTTTAGTCGGTTTTTGGGCTACAGTTTCTTGTTTCTTTGCTTTTACTTTAGGTACATGACCAAAACGCATATTTGAGCAAGAGGATAGAACTAATAGCAAAACAAGGGCGGGGAGTAAAATGCGTGTTTTCATAAATAAAGAAATTTTTTACAAATTTAGCCCTTTACACAATGCGTTTTAAGAACAATATTAACAGTACTTGTGCAATACACGGTTTTTATACACTTGGGTAGCTATCTTTGTGCCCGCTATGGCCGATGACTTTCTTTCAGCCCGCGTAGTTCGTATCGTAAACGAATCCCCCATTGTAAAAAGATATTTTTTGCTGTTTGAGGGTGAAGAATCCTTTACCTATGCCCCCGGGCAATTTGTAATGCTTAACCTGCCCATCAGGCATGAGTTTACCACGCGCAGTTATTCCATTGCTTCGGCACCCGACGGCAGTAACCTGATAGAGTTGTGCGTGGTGCTTAAAGAAGATGGCGCAGGCACACCGTACTTGTTTAAAGATATTAAAGAGGGTAGTGTTTTGCAGGTTTCTCCCGCACAAGGCCGTTTTGTGCTGAACGAAACGATTGATACCGACGTTTGCTTTATAGCCACAGGCACAGGCGTAGCGCCATTGCGCAGCATGGTGAAATATATTTACGATAACAACCTGCCGCACAAAAACCTGCACCTTGTGTTTGGTAACCGTACGCAACAGGATATTTTGTACCGCAGCGAGTTTGAGCAACTGGCCGCCAAACATTCAGATTTTCATTTTCACCCTGTATTATCAAGAGAGGAAAGTGCAGACTGGAAAGGGGCTAAAGGGTATGTGCACCCTATATACAAACAATTATTTGCCGATGTTAGGCCCGCAACCTTTTACATTTGCGGCTGGAGCAATATGGTGCGCGAAGCCAAAAACAGTTTGAAAGAGATGGGCTATGGCCGCAAGCAGATTAACTTTGAACTATACGACTAATTAAGAATGAATCGCAGCGTTAGAGACGGATTAAACTTTGTATCAAAGCTCACCCTACGGAGACTTTGGAACGCTGCTAAAATTGTAGCCTCGTATTTTGTCGCTAAAATTACTAAGCGCCCCGTGCACTGGGGCAACCCCATCAGCATATCGGTAGAGCCTACTACATCGTGTAACTTGCGTTGCCCGCAATGCCCCAGCGGACTGCGTTCGTTCAGTCGCCCTACGGGAATGTTGCAGGGCGATTTGTACAAAGGCATTTTAGACGATTTGGGCAAAGACCTTACGTATCTTATTCTTTACTTTCAAGGCGAGCCTTACTTGAACCCTGATTTTTTAAACATGGTAAAGTATGCTCACGATAAAAACATTTACACGGCCACCAGCACCAATGCCCACTATCTAACCGAAGAAAACGCCCGCAAAACAGTTGAAAGCGGTCTTGATCGCATCATCATTTCGATTGATGGGGTAACAGAAGAAACGTATAAAAAGTACCGTATTGGAGGTAAGTTGGACAAAGTTTTAGAAGGTACGCGCAATCTTGCCAAAGCCAAAAAAGAGTTGAACAGTCCCACCCCGCACATTATCTGGCAGTTTATTGTGTTTAGCCACAACGAACACGAGATACCCGAGGTGAAACGACTGGCAAAAGAATACGGCGTTGACGAATTAGGTATTAAAACAGCCCAGATTTATGACTACGAAAATGGTCATGATTTAATACCTCAAAACGAAGAATACAGTCGTTATAAAAAAGAGGGCTCACGGTTTTCTATTAAGAATAAATTAATAAACCATTGCTGGAAGTTATGGCACAGTTGCGTGATTACTTGGGATGGCTTGATAGTGCCCTGTTGCTTTGATAAAGATGCAACACACCGTTTAGGTGATCTTAAGTATAACACTTTCAGTGAGATATGGAGGGGTGAAAAGTATCATCAGTTTAGAAATCAAATTCTTGGCGGCCGCCAAAACATAGATATCTGCAAAAATTGCACTGAGGGGACTCAGGTGTGGAATTAATGTTAATATGTTGTTTTTTTGGGTTTTAAATTCTATTTTCGGGGTTTGGTATAATTCAAACACAAAAAAGGAAATCGAGGCAACAAATTAATTAACATTGTTCTCTATTCTAAAAAACTGATTAGGAATGAAAAAACTTTTACTATTAACTTTTTTACTCATTGCATTATTTTCTGTTAAGGAGGCAGATGCTTCCCACGTAATGGGTAGCGATATTACCTATGAGTGCTTGGGTAATGGCCTATACAAGGTTACAGTTACAGTTTACCGCGATTGCAACGGTATTCAGTTGAGCAGTTCTCCTTTAACTGCAAAATGTGCCTCAGGCTCTGGTTCAACGTCTTTCAACCTTACCAAAATCAAAGTAACGGATGTAACGGGTATCGGTTCAAACTGCCCTACTCAAAGCCGTTGCAGCGGTAGTTATACCTACGGTATTGAAGAGCACGTTTGGGAAGGCGTTATTAACCTTAACTCACTAAACTGCTGCGAGGTTATCCTTGGTTGGGAGCAATGTTGCCGTAACGGTGCGATTACCACCGGTGCGTCAGGTGCAAACTTTTATACCAGTGCAAAAATCAACAAATGTGTTACTCCTTGTAACAGTTCACCCAAGTTCACATCTTCTCCTGCCGGTATTATTTGCGTAGGTCAGGATTTTGTGTTTAACAACGGTGCTTCTGATACTATTGATGTGGGCGACTCATTGTCGTATAAATTGATTACTCCGCTAAGTGCTGAAGGTACAACCATTGCCTACAGCGGTTCATGGAGTGCTCAAAAACCTATTACCTTCCTAGGTTTCCCTAATGCAAGTTTGGGTTTCCCAGCCGGTTTCCGTTTGGATAGTGTTACCGGTGACTTGAGCTTCCGTCCTACCAAACAAAACGAAGTTACCGTAATGGTAATTGAAGTAACCGAATGGCGTACCATTAACGGCACACCTACGGTTGTAGGGGTAACCCGACGGGATATGCAGATTATCGTAACTCCCTGTCCGGATAATAAAGTTCCTAAAATCAGCGGACAAAGCCAAACAGCCTGTTCAGGTCAGCAAGTGTGCGTAACGGTAACTACCGACGATGCCGATGCTGATGATACGGTGCGTATCTCATGGAACCGCGGTATTCCCCGTGCTACCTTCAGCAACAACAACGGTGCTACCAAACGTGCGGGCGGTTCCGTATGCTGGACTCCTGCCGAGAGCGATGTAAGTAACATTCCTTATACCTTTACCATCACCGCTAAAGACGACGCTTGCCCCCGTCCCGGTCAGGCTATCCGTTCGTTCAGTATCACGGTGCGTGAGAGCCCTAAAGGTACTATTCAAGCAACAAAACTAACCTGCGGTAAAGTTGCAATAGATTACACCCCTGCTAAAAACAACTACCCCGGTTTGACTCATACCTGGTCGGTAAAAGACAGTACCGATGCTACCATTGCTTCGAGCACTAAAAAGAAAGACACCATCCGTATGCAACCGGGCAGAAACCGTTTGTTTTTGACCCTTCGCACCAGTACTCCTTGTGTAAACG